>CAZCHT010000071.1:0-23781 GCA_964498705.1 uncultured Bdellovibrio sp.
GAATCCGGGCATTGTCGATTTTCAATGGAATCACCTACATCAGACGTTAAAGCCTATCTTAATATGGCTGCAAAATTATTTTCTCTGCCGGTTTCTAAAAAAGTGGAAAAGTGGATTCTGTTTGAGTTTCCGTTTGATTCTCGATTGTTGTCTATGAGTCCTCTTTATCTCAAAAGCCGAAAATTTTACCTGGAACTGGGTGGTCGATTCTATCCCAGAATGTGTTCGACCATGCGATCTTTAAGCGCTCAAGATTTATTCGCGGATAGTATCGACTATTCGCCGTCGGAGTCTGAGTTAATTTGGTTTGTTGAAAATAGAAATGATGTATCTGATCCCGAAAAAGAAATTGAGTCCATAACTCGCTTCAGTGAGATTTCTGTATTTCACGAACAAAATCATCGCGTGATTTGGCGGATGTTGCCACCGGCACCAAAAGAAGAAAATGATCTTCGCCGTTATTTAAACTTTGCAGAAAGCTTAGTGGTGATTTTGGATTTGGCTCTCGGTGACGAGCTGGGTTTGAAATATTCTCAAGAATTTGAAAGTATGCGAGTGATCTATAGATGCGGTGGCAAAGGCCCATGGATCAAGAAAAATCATAAACAAAACAGAGATTACTATTTAGCTTTGTTCCTTGCGACCTACTATTTACTAGAAATGATGAACCCAGAAGATATTCTGCCGGCTTTGAATTACGTATTCCCAGGACAGAAGGCGATTAACAAAGCGGTTACTGATCGCAGCTTGGAATTGAGTGAACTATTCACTCGCATCACCAATCCGCAGTGGCAAGAACGCTATTGGAAACAGGCTTCACAGAAACTAACAAAAATGCATCGGGGATCAGCTCAGGACGAACTTTATTTACCAGAAGACCCACTAGATTTTGGCGATGACTTATATTTAGTAAACCACGTGCTAGATCACTATGAACTTTGATAAATTAATGACGATTCTTTTTTGCCCTTACCTATGTATAAATTTATAACTGATAATTAATGGGCACCAGTTGGGATGCAATGAAGACGATTTCTTCGGCCTCTTCGCCTGGCGCTAAGTCGACGCCGTAGTTGGATAGCTTAACTTGGAATTTTTGCAATTCTTCTGCTATCATCGGCAGATCAGCGCGACGAATCGGCATTATCATGGCTCTGACATCACGTTCACTCTGAACCGTGGTGGGATATATTTGGCGAATAAATTCCATATACTGCATATGGCATTTCATAACCAGATGCGGACGCATTGTTTTTTCACCGGATGCAATTACCATCTTTGCTTGGGTACCCTCAAATTTTCCGTTGCCTATTTTTTTAAGGTAACCGAGCTGAGTAAGTGACTCTAAAGCCTGATCGATCTGGTTTTGCGTTATTTTAATGCGAAGATGTTTTTTGCAAAACGCTTCCGTGGGTTTAAATCCCTTCAATCGTACCAACGAAAATAACAGCATCGCATATGGGTTAATTAAAGCATCGTGGTGCTTGGTTTCAAAAATTTTCCAGCTGTGGTTGCTAAATAGCTTTTTTATCTGAGCCAGTGCCAATTCTTTTTCTGAGAATGTTTTTGATCGTTCCAGTTCGCAGACTCTAAGAAAATAGTCTTTCTGTGCAGTTGAAAAACTGTACGCTTTGGCCATTCTTAAAACAAGATCGGTCGTCGGTTTTCGACGTTTATTTAAGACATCATTGATCAAAGTACTATTTTTGTATCCCAGCTTATTAGAAAATGATCGAACTGAGAGCGCTTTGTTTTTTTCTTTCATTGAATTTAAAAAGGTTTTCAAAAAATCGGCAACATTGGTATAGTCTGTGAAAAATTCCATAAACACTCGAATATCTCTAGGATGACGTGGTGTCAAATGATACCAAATTACGGAGTCTTGTTCGAGTGGGACGTTACGACTACATCGGAAACGTTATAATTAGGGAGCCTCTTTTTGCAATTCATCGAGAAGCTTTATGAAATTATATGTGCTGTCGGTCGGGACGTGTTTTGCAGACGATTCGCGCATATTGGGAACATCGGCACATGTCTGATCGGGATCTACTTCAAACACCAAATCGCCCATCATTGCGCAGCAGTCAGAAAGTCTGGGGTCTTTAGGTATAGCCACATATTTTAAAGAGTAACTGGAAGGAATATTGTTTTTCCAAGGAGCTTTTCCCACGGGATAGCTGCGAATGACTACATCGTCTTTGTGTTTGAGTTTAAGCCATGCCTCAGCTTCATAAGACACCTGCGCCATTGAACAAATTTTTCCCGCATGCGCAGAAAAAGACATAGATAACACACTAAAAACAAAAATGATCAATTTCATCTTAAAACTCCAAGAAGGCAACTTTGTATACCGACCAGTGCTTAATTTACAACTTGTTTTACATTTAAAGAATTGAGGTCTGAAATAAAGTTTGATGTGTAAAAAAAATCGTCGATTAAATTTTGGTAAAGAACGTCTAAGTCTGAGCCTCGGCAACGCCGGGGGCGGCTGATTTTGATATAGCAATAAGGAAAACTCCCGATTTTCTTTAGAAATTAGTCGTGACATCGATTTATGAGCGTTTTAGCATTTTCTCATATGCCGCATTTATTACCTAGTTTTTTGACATTACTTGTAGTTATCGCCGTAGCTCGATTTTTTGGATTTGTATTTCGCTGTCTAAATCAACCCTCTGTGATGGGCGAGGTTATGGGCGGTATTGTTTTAGGCCCTTCAGTGTTGGGGTATTTTTTTCCCGATTACATGGGCGCGGTATTTCACCCGGATGCGATGGTCTTTATACGGCATATCGCCGAACTTGGTATTGCGTTGTATTTGTTTGTAATGGGTTTAGAGATCGATTTACATCGTCTAAAGAAATCGGCGCGATCAGCGGTCGCCATTTCACAGGCGAGTATTATTTTGCCGTTTATTTTAGGTATCGGTTTAGCGATGCAATTGTATTCTAATTATGCGCCAGCGGGTATCGGGCAATTAGAATTCTCGCTGTTCATTGGCGTTTCGTTATCAATCACAGCGTTCCCCGTGTTGGCGCGTATTTTAGCCGACTCTAATATGCATAAGACGCCTCTTGGAGACCTAGCCCTGACATGTGCAGCAATTGATGATATCAGTGCCTGGTGTTTAGTTGCTGTAGTAACAGGAATTATGAAATCGTCTTTGTCTGGTGCGGGATGGACGATTGCGCTCACTGTATTTTACGTTTTGTTTATGATCATAGTGGTGCGACCCTATATCGAGCGATTGATTCCAAGATTGGAAAAATCGGTAGAGCGGCTGCCGCAAGCCTTGTTGGCTTTAGCTGTTTTGGGGGCGTTGGCGTCTGCAGCGCTGACTGATTTAATTGGCATCCATGCGTTCTTTGGGGCCTTTTTGTTTGGTGCTATTATTCCTCATGAAAGTTTAGTCGCTCGCGAAATCACAGAAAAACTTCAGGACTTTGTTGCGATATTATTTTTGCCGGCATTCTTTGCGTTAACGGGCGTGAAGACTCAATTAGGATTATTGGCCACGGGACAGGATGCTTTAATCTGTATTGCCATCATCGGTCTGGCTATTTTAGGAAAGTTTGGCGGAGCTTTTATCGGTGCAAAAATTTCGGGAAGTCCTACTCGCGAAGCTGCGACCATAGGTATTCTAATGAATACACGGGGATTGGTTGAGCTGATCGTTTTAAATATTGGATTATCCGTAGGGGTTCTAACACCCACGCTGTTCACTATGCTGGTGATCATGGCCCTTGTAACGACCTTCATGACGGGTCCATTGCTGAGGTTAATTCGGCAAACAGAAACTGTCCCCGTAGCTCCGAAACCACCTAGCATTTTTAGTAGTATTTTTTAATTATGGCAGAATCTAAAGTTACCTATCGAAAAGCTGTTATTGCCGATGCGCCTGCGATTCAATCATTCCAGCTAGCGATGGCTTGGGAAACAGAAAAATTAAAATTGGACGAGGTCACTTTGGAAAAAGGTGTCTTGGCGGTATTTAATAACTCAGAACTTGGTCAGTACCATGTCTGTGTAGACGGCGATCACGTGATTGGATCATTATTGCTCACTAAAGAGTGGAGTGATTGGCGCAATGGAACCGTATGGTGGTTGCATAGTCTTTATTTCAAGCCAGAGTATCGTGGTCGAGGTTTGTTTTCTAAAATGTACAAATACGTGCAGGACTTAGCTAACAATGATGCCAATATCCGTGGCATTCGACTGTATGTTGATGGAACTAATGAAAATGCGCAGGGCGTATACGGAAAATTAGGAATGAATGGTGACCACTATCGACTTTTTGAATGGATGAAGTCCAGTCACCTGTAAATTAATTTAATTTTTGTCGGAATCAGTGACGTCTCAAAATGAGATTGTCAGATAGATCTTAAGTGAAATCAAAAATTTGCCGTATAATAAATGTTGATGTTGAATTTCACTAAAGCCTTGGTGCTGATTATTTTTATCACTGTATTTGGTCTAGCTGCCAGTAAAGAATCCGCAGGGGGTTCAAGTCCATGTATTAATAAAGCGAATGAAAATAATTTAGCCTTACTAAACTCGTTCAATCAATGCTGGGAACCTCTGGGCATGAGTTATTTAGCATTCAACACGCTAACTGGACGAGATTCTATGTTTTCTCCAAAAAACAGCTTCGCCTGCCAAAGCGAAAAAGTCAGCGACCAAAAAATTGAATTAAAACAAATGGCCGATTCGTTGAATGGTACCTATAGTTCTTCATTTCAAGAAACGGCACAGGTTCCTATCTCGGGTAATTTGGGTTTTCCGCCTGCGACTCATACCCCATCTCAATACAAATCCGAAATGATCCGAAAAGATTGCATCGTATCGGCGATGAAGCGAAATCCTGGTAATACCGGTTATGTGTGCGAGTATGCGGGTGATCAAAATCCCATCGGATATGATCCCGGTAAACAAAGTGTTCTCAAATCATACGGTAGAGCCTCGGGACCGACGGCACAGTGTGTGGACGATAAAATGACAGACTACATTCACTTCGCCGTGAATTCAGCGATCCAATGCCTGTCGGGGGTTGGCAAAATTGATAGCAAAACGTTGTTTAGAAAAATAAATAACGAATCGGCTTTTAATATTTCAGTCGCGTCCGGCGGCGGTCTTGGTATCGGACAAATGACAACGGACGCAGTTAAAGAGATGACAGATCCGCAGTTAGGTAAAGGTCGTTACGTGCTTGATCACGTGTCTGCCAGCAATGACCCGTCCTGCAATGGTTTTAAAGAAGTGGCGACACAGGATCTGAAAACTTCACCGTCTACCAGTGTATCAAATCGTTGTGCCTGGTTAAGTCCTGGTGATGGCTTAGCACGAAACTTAATGTACTCAATCGGATACTACTTAACTATGCGAGATAAATATATAGTCCCAGCTTTAAAACGAAGAGCCCCTGACCTGGCAAACAATGAAGATGTAGTAAATGATCTGACATCAGTTTCCTACGGCGCAGAGGGCATTAAACACGCAAAAAATTTGATTCGAAAATTTCGTGTTAAAAATGGCACTAACGTAGCCGAACTCAGAAAAAAAATTCGCGGTGGCAGCGTCTATTTAAAAGCAATTGAATCTAAAATGCGAGAAGTCAGCTGCATTCGAAATGGAATAGATCCCAACGGCAAAGATTGCAAAAACACGAAATTTAAACCAAGCGATTTAGAGGGAGATTCATGCGTATCACCTATCTAATATTTTCTGTTTTAGTATGGGTGTCAGTTGTATCCGCTCGGACAATGACTTTTAAAGACGTGATGGCCGAATCGGCTGCACTCAGAAAAAATATAGCGTTAGCAAAAACTGTGGAACTTAAAAAAGAAGAACTTAGAAAGTGGGAAACGACTCTGCAAGCGACTTTAAAGTCCTATGAAGATGAAAATCCTAAAGAGGGCAACTCGGAAGAAGATCTTGTCGGGAAGTACTTCATATCCCTGGAACCCATTTTTGATCTGACTAAAGGCAGCATCACTAAAGAGAGCTGCAAAAAAGCAACTCATCAGATTGAACTGGAAGATCGCGATAACACAAAAAAAGATCCATCAATACTATCAGACGAAGCAAAAGAAGCTTTGGCCGTTTTAAAATTATTCTGCAATTAAAGGCTATTTTAGCAAATCGTATCAGAAAATAAAAAGGGCCTCGGCTATGAACCGAGGCCCTTAAATTTCTCTGGAGATAACGTTCCGTAGAGAGGGATTATTTTAACTTGATAGACTCTGTGTCTTTAGACAAAGGCTTGTTAGTATGGTAAATGCTGTTTTGTTTGTAGACTTCTACATCAACTTGCATTTTAAGACCTTTTTTTCCAACTAGAGGTGAACTCACTTGGATTTTTGTGATCGCACCAGTCGCTGGCGTAGTAAACGTTTCTTTTTTATCCCAAACTAAACACGGTAGTAGTCCAATTTTGCATGATTGTACTTCGTACTTGATCAGAAGTTGTTCACCTTGAGCTACTGGAAGGATGTCCGGAGATACAGATACTTGTAAGTCTGCGGTTGTCGCGCCAGTTCCAGTCAACGTTACGGCCTGAAGACCACCTTTAGGTAAAGCGACTTGTTTTCGACCAGCACCCGTTAATCTAACCAGGATGTGGTTTGGACCAGTTAAATCAGCAGCGATAGAGTATTTGTTGTAGTATGCCTCTCTCATAGACGTTTCGCTTGGCTCTGCAGAAACTGACAATTCAAGATTTTCATTTTCTGAAGGTAACAATACCGAGTTTTCAACGTTGAACTCAAAAGACATTACTTTTGATTCAATTGGTTGTTCAATCGGATTGTCACAAGTTTTTTGTACATAGTAACCTTCTTGAATGACATGAACTTCTTCACACGCATACGGAGTTGAAGAACAGCCACCATTGTAACCAAGATTAGCCATATTTTCATTTCTGTAGTTGCTTAGAATTAGTGTTTTAACTTGCTGAGTGATCGCGCCGTTAGAAGCCGCAGAATTGATCACTGATTTGAAAGCATCCCAAGATTTAGGTTTTGAATTGAAGTAACCACCAGCTACAAGTGGATCAGCTGACGCTTGACCAACACCTTTGATAGCCGCTGCTAGACGACTTGGTTTTTCTTCTTTACGAGCAGAATAGAATGCATCCCAAAGAGGACTTTTACCAGCGCCACCTTGGCAAGTTGTTTCATAGCAAGTTCCAGTTACAACTTGAACTACGGGTTCAACTGGGAAACCGCACTCATAATAGTTGTGCTGAAGAACAACTCGTTGAAATTGTTGACTGTAAGTACCTTTCGATTCAGAACCAGCTATCGGTAAGCTGACAGATTGTTTCTTCCAATAAACTTCTTGTGCTGAAGCGAATGATGAAACAAGCAACATCGCTACAGGAATTAAATTTTTAAACATGGTATTCCTTTGGTTAGGTTATATAGACCATCGGAATGTATAGAAAATACAATTTCATTTCAACTGTAGAGAAATAGACAGCGCGCCGGTTTTTGTCACAGTCGCTTGAAAGCCCTGTATTTATTGAGGTTTATGCTAGTACTCGATCTTAGGTTGAATAATAGATTCTTCTAGAATACGCGCACGTTCTTTCGTTAATCGAGATAAACAGCCGGTAACAACAACGGCTTCTCCGTGGCCACCAATCATCACAGTGCCTTCATAGTTACATTGAGCATCGCGGTAGGCAGCCCAGGCTTTTTCAGAAGCAACAAGACGATTCAGAGTCTCTAGGGCCGCATCGGACTGATCGATGGCATCAGGATTAATATTACCCTTAATTTGTTCAATTAATTTTGTATAAACTTGGTTTAATTTATTATCTGCTAACGCATAGTCTTCATTGGCGCAGGCCTTCAGAGCATCGTTTGATTGAGCCGAATCGTAGCATTTGCTTACGTCAAAGTCTGTTTCAGAATCCGCAAAAATTAGAAACGGCATGATCACCAATGCTATCAATAGAACTATAGATTTTTTCATGATCACCCCAAAACCGTTTGTACATCCCGTATTTCTGCAAAGATCCCCATCTTTGCGGAAGTTCCCCTTCGGAACGCGATGAATATATATAACCTAAGTCGTTTGGGTTTTGTTGGGGAAAATGGCGCTTTGATTTTATTTCAGTGAGTGTCTAAAGTTTGGACGATTTTGTCCGCCGCCGTTCGGCGTTTGGCGTTCGGCGTCTCCGTTCCGTTTCCTGTAAACAGTACGGAAACGCCGAACGCCGAACGCCAAACGCCGAACGGCGGCGGAACTTGACCTTACTTCGTGGTCATCGCGACAACTTTCTCAATCTCTTCGAGCGGTCGAGCTCCATGAAGAGCCACTCCATTAACCAAAAGAACCGGAGTCCCCGTAAAACCAAATTTCTGGAATTCATCCATGTGGGTTTGGATTTTAGAAGAAACGGAAGCGGATGAAATCTGGTTTTGTACCGACTCTAGATTAGCTCCAACTTGTTTCGTAATCTTTTTAAGATAGTCTTCATTCTTCAACTCTCTCTGATTTTCAAAAACCAATTTGTAAAACTTCTCTGCTTTCTTCGGATCTTGAGATCTAATAGCTTCATAGTACTGGGCAGATGGCATCGCCATTTTGTGGAAATCCAAAGGGAAATGTTTGTAGTGGATTTGGACTTTGTCGCCATATTTCTCTTTCATCTTGATTAACGAATCGTATCCCATTTGGCAGGCTGGACATTGAAAGTCGGCATATTCTACGATGGTGATCGGGGCATCGAGTTTTCCGAACAGAAGAGTGTCTTTGCCAATATCAGGCTTAAGTGGGTTGTTAACCTGTTCTTTCTGTTGTTGTTCCATATCCTGGTTTTGTTTTTTGTATTGGGCTTCTTGAGCCTTGCGGGCGGCTTTATTGACCACATCAATAAATAGCTCGGGGTTTTCTTCGATAACATCGAATACTATTTTTGGGTTCTTTTTTAAATAGTCGGCGATTTTATTTTCTTGAGTCGCGCAGGCGCCTAAGAATAGGACTAAAGGAACTACTAATAGAATCTGTTTCATGTCGTTCTCCATTTTGATTTTGGGCAAAACAAGTCCTTAGCACTCAAAAGGGCGCCATTTAAAGTTCTAAAGACTTGTCTTGCAGTTTAGTTATTTATTCGCACTTATTTGGTTCCAGCGTTTGTTGAGGCTGAAGCCAATTTTCAATTATTAATTCATGTTTTACCTGAAAGCACATTTGCACTTCCGATGAGTCCGGTGTGGATCGATTAATCGAAGCAAATGCCTGAGTCATTCCAAGGGCCGATGTTATAAATAAACAAAGAGCATAGTAACGGCGGTTTTTAATTAAACCACTTTTCATATTTTTTAAATGCAGCAGACGTGATTGAATCTGTTTGAACTCATCACTAGCGGCCACCGACAATGGTGAAGCCAAACGTTGCGTCGATACCCAGGTCACCAAATGTTTTGCGTAATCATGAATATCCAATTTATATTCTGTGATCGCTTGCTCATCTGTCGCCATTTCTAGATTCTGATGATTCATTTTGAATGCAATATAAGCCAGTGGATTGAACCAGTTTAAACGCACAATGATGGCAGCTAGGAAATTCCAAAACCCATCTTTGTTTTTAAAATGAATTGATTCATGGGCCAGAATATATTTTAACTGCACCTCGTTCTGGTGAATATTTTGCGGAATATATATTTCTGGAAACCATAAACCAGCAACAACGGCTTCGTTACCGGTTTCTATCGTTCTGTATGGAATTTTTATCGTTTGCTCTTGATTATTGAGCATTTCATAGTCGTCGAATTTCAGCGTTGTTTTGTTAAGGCGATAAAACTCGCGGGCATATTGTATTAAGTCTTTTGTTAGCAAAACGACGGCACCAGAAAGCCACGTTAGGCCGATCCAACGAGTGATTCCGAAAACTCCATTTTGTGAAGCAAACTGATTAAAACAATCCGCAATGATGTCTTGGTCTGAAAGTCCAAGATAGATAGCCATCCCGACAAATGTGGCCAGCAAAATGGCCTGTGCTGTTTTTAATGACTGAATGCTCGACTGATTGGCTATTCGTTGCAAAAATGAAAACGAAACGATGTTAAATAGAAACAATATTGTGGACGAGATCGAAATGAAAAATAAAAGTTTCCAACTGATATCAATAAAATGTACGGGATTCATTAGCGACCTCCCTTTTTATCTTCGAAGGATTTTAGAATGTCGTGTAACTTATTCAGTTCATCAGCTGTAATATTTTTATTTTCGGCAAAGTAGCTCAGCAGGGGAGAGATCGATCCACCTAAAGTTTTTTCAACAAAATCACCTACGCGAGATTTTAAAACAGTCTTAGCTTCCACTTTTTCTGAATAGAAGAAGAGCCCATCTTGTTTCTCTCGAACGAGATAGCCCTTTTTGCGAAGACGTTCCATCACAGTTAGAATGGTAGTGCGAGCTAAGCCTTTTTCTTTTTCGAAATGTTGAGCGGCTTCGCGAACACAGGCTTTTCCTGTTTGTGAAATCCACGTTAGAACTTCAATTTCTTGCTCACCCAAACTTGGCATATTCTTCATAAAAAATCTCCAGACTACTATTGTAGTCTATCATGACTACAATAGTAGTCAATAGGGAGAAATCAATTTGAGACAACCTTTTGAGATTTCAAGGGGTTATGCGGTCTAGGCCATTTTGGAACTAGTTTTTCGTATAATCCAAATAGCCAATAACAAATAAAGAAGAGCGCAAAACATTCCGGATTCGCCAGCAAAGTAAGGCGTTAATTGTGTTGGCGTAAAAAACACAGGAGAAATTCCCAGTATCCACATGTTGTGACTACCGTGAATAATAGCGGCCGGAAATACAGATTTGGTAGCATCGCGCAGATAGCCCATCAAGAAACTTAACGCTGTTGCCGCCACTGTAAAAAATAATA
Source organism: uncultured Bdellovibrio sp. (assembly GCA_964498705.1). Classification (GTDB taxonomy): domain Bacteria; phylum Bdellovibrionota; class Bdellovibrionia; order Bdellovibrionales; family Bdellovibrionaceae; genus UBA2316. The sequence continues at coordinate 10,898 of CAZCHT010000071.1, forward strand.
CATTGATCGCGGGAATGTTCGAAGTCGCATAGTCACCAAAGATAATCAATGGCCAGTGCCACAGACTCCAAATCAATCCGGTAATTAAATAACGACGATTTGCTGATAGATTTTCTAATTGAGAATGCAAATACCCGCGCCAGCCAATTTCTTCTCCTAATCCACTTACAATAGGGGCGATCATACCAAGCGTTGGAGCCATAACGAGGACTGCGATTAAGGCCGCTGATAGTCCGCCCTTTTTTTCAATCAGTGCTGGGCTGAATTGAAATTCGGTGATCCCGCAAATCACGATAAGAAGAATAATGAGAATTGCGGCCAAGACAGGTGTGAAATAGGCAATTCCCAAAGATTTTAACGAGGGCAATTTAAAAGCGAGATGTTTAACGCTGCGATTGAAAAATAACGAGCATGCAATTCCAACTAGTCCTGGAGTCCACATCAATGCAAACGCACGAGCAGGGTTTTGAATGCCGTCGCCTTTGATAATAAAATATTGCTCTATCCACGAAATGGTAAAAGTAATTAGTACGAATGCTAGAGTCTGTTTTTTCATCGAACTATCCTTACTGTTTGCAATCGGTCATATTAGGATCAGTAGATGACAAGGTTTTAATCTGATCTAAAGTTACAGATATCGATTTCTGGTGATCTTTAACTCGAAATAGCACAGCTAATGGAGCCGTGTTATTTTGGCTTATAAGCAAATAACATTGATTTTTTAAGACATCAGCATAGGCGGCTTTAGGACCCTTGGCATCAGCGGTCTGTTTTGACTTTATAAAAGCGTTTTTTATTTCGCATGGGTCTACTTTCTCACAACTCTCGCCTGTTGTGTGTAAAGGAAAAAGGAAACTATTGTCGCCACCTACTAAGTCCGCTTGAAAATAGTCCTTAGCCATATCAGAACGTGCTTCAAACAAAATATCCCATTTATTATTTGTCTTTTGCGCCTCGTGAGTCATCTTTGCAAAGCTGTAAGTTGCAGTGGTTGCGTAGTCGCCGTGTCCTTCATATCTGGACTTTAATTCAATTTCTTGAGGCACCGGTGGCAGAGACACTGCTTTTGGTGGTGGCGTGGTGCTATCAGTTGAAGTAAACCTAGGACCTTCGCATTCTATTTTTAAATCATCCTTCTTGTTATTTTGTTTATCAAGAACAACGAAACGCGATTTTTCAGCGGCCATAAAGAGCTGGACATCTAACTTGGCGGCAACCAAGTCTACCGACAACGGGGATTGCAGGATTGAGCCTACCTTTGGCGATAAAATTTCTTGAATGTTAGCGTGGGGCATGAACAAAGACGTTCGTGTCGCGTGATTTGATCCTTTTAAATAAGTAAATACAAATTCCACTCCTGGTTCTTGACGTTGCTGGCTTTCAAATACAAACGCATACCCAGCATCTTGATCGTTATCGAAAATGCGGCACGTAACATATTTTGATAAATCGGTTGGAACTCCTTCAGCTCGCGGGCGAGCACCCGCAGTTGAAAACATTTGGCCAACTAAACGGCGGGTAGAGATCGAGTTGGTTTCGCCATGTTCGCGTTCTAAAAAGTAAATCATTTCATGCACCCAAAGAGCCGCACGGTTCAAATAATCTAGCTGCATCCACAACTTCTTATCCATCAGCAACGAATCCTCGTGAAAGATAGCAATTTGAACGGATTCACAATTTTCATCTTTGATCAGAGTGCCCGTATCATCCATACGTCGAAGTTTTTTACCGTCTTCGATGTATCTAATTTTATCGAGCCATTCTTTTTTAATCGTGGTTCGTAGTATTTCTTTGAATTGGTCTTTTGGTACTGTAATTGGATTCCAGAAATGTTTGACCATTAAATCCAGCGCTAGTTCGAACGCTTCTTTTTCAGATTTAGGTTGCGGTAATAGTGTTAAGCCGGCACTTCGTGCTTCAAATAGGTCGAGAATTTCAAGAGTTTCATTACGACCAACACGGCATAGTCGACCTTGGCCGCCGCCGCCATTGATTGTGCCTTCGCTAATTCCGCCATTGTCGGTAGAGGTACTAGTGCCGCTTTTTTGTGCCGGGGTGTCTTGGGATTGGTCAGAACGGGAGCTCTGCTGGCAAGCCGATAGACTCAATAGACTAATAAACGCAGTTAGAAAAAGAGATCTCATAAAGGCTGGCATAGTACCTTTTTCAGAGCAGGCTCTATGCCAGTATTATTCATTTTAAGGGCACTTTACAGTTCTAGCTTTTAAGCTTCGAAGCACAGCTTTTTCAAAAGGACTTGGCTGAGATTCCTTTTCGATACGAGCAATTTCTTGCTCATCTTTTATACTTAGACATGGTTCTTTCTCTAGTCGTGTGTAAGTATTTTGGCATTGTAGCTGAGCTAAACCGATTGTGTATTCATTGTCTGGAAAATTAGGTAGAGAGTAATATAAATAGGCGTAGGCAGTGAATGACGATGACTGAAGACGACTTTCAGGCAAAACAATGTTTGCGATTAAATGACTTATTGAATCACTGCTGAAAGATACTTTGGTCACTTTGGCTTTCAAACGTAATGTTTGTATCGGGTACTGTTTTTTTTCGGCATCGAAAAAGACAGACTCATATTTGTAAACTGAGCCATCAGTTCCCAACGGGCTTTTTTGCATTTCACTGTGGGCCAAATCATCGCGAATTCTAAGGTCAATGACTCGTTTGGATACCTCGGTTGTAGAGCCACCGCCTTCGAATTCGGTGCGTGTGTAGGTCAGCTCAGCTTTGATATCGACTTCGTTTCCAGTGACTACTTCTTTACATGTGATTGTGTTTTTTGCGGCCTCGATAACTTTTGAAGCAGCCAGAATGTCATTGCTAGCTAAAAGGAATCCGACAGAAATTAGAGTTGTTTTTAAATGTTTCATTTTTTGTCCTTTATGGGTTTGAGTTGCAGAGTGTGATTTTGTTTGTTCGAAGGGAGCCATCAAGAATTTCGAGGGGCAGAATTTTTCCTGATTTTATTCCCTTCGCTGTGAAATGGATCGGGGCGGCCCAAATCATTTGCTCCCGAGAGTATTGCGCCGTTACCTTACCTTCTCGAGTCTCGTCACCATTATCTGACATAGATGTGACGACAGTGTGTATGATCTTAAATTTATGATCTATTGGGCCTGTCGGTCCTCTGATGGTAGGATCAACGGGAAGGTTCTCTTTTTCCACGCATGAAATAACTTGAACACTGCCTTTTCCAAAATGACATTTCATGGATTTAGCGAGTTCAATATCGACCATGTAGAGTTCTGATTCGTATCGTGCCAAATTTTTATCTACAGCTTGATAGTTCAGTTTAAATGTCTCATCTGCGTTTTGGGTTAGTAACCATGAGCTGTATTCGGCCGGATTTTTTTCGTTAATGGTTCGACAGCTGATAGAGAAGGCGTGCGCAGTCTCTAGTCCAGCAATGGATAGGAACAATAATGTAATAAGCATGTTATCAAGTTTCATAGATCTCCTTTTTTTCGGTGTAGAGGTGTTTCAATGAATATACGCGATGTGTCATTCTAGGCCTAGATCAAAATGATAAATTAACTAAGCCTAAATAGAGTTTTACTCAAGCTATACCTCTAACTAGCCGAAATTATGGTATATATGAGGATTTGGGATTTTCAGATTTATCGCAAGTATTTGCTGTTTAAGTTAGGTGCCGAACAGTCACGAACGGGTTTGCGCAAGCAATTGGCCGAATTCATTCCGGTTCACACCACTTTTATTTCGCAAGTGATGAAGGGGCGCGCCGATTTGTCATTGGAGCAAGGCGAAGCAGTAAATAGTTTTTTCGAACACACAGAAGATGAAGCCGAATATTTTTTATTGCTGTTATTAAAAGATCGAGCGGGGACGAAAACGCTAAAAGCTAGATTTGAAAATAAAATTAAAATTATGCGTGAGCAGCGACTCAATATCCAAAACCGAATTGCCGCCAGCCAAACGATATCGGACAAAGATAGAGAGAAATTTTACTCAAGTTATTATTACGGTGCCATACACGTTCTGACCAGTATTCCAGAGTATCGAACGGTAGAAAAACTAGCAGAAGGTTTAAAACTTTCGAAGCCGAGAGTTCAGGACATGGTTGATTTCTGCCTGGGTATTGGTGTCCTTTCCCAAGATAAAAATGGACTTAAACCGGGCTCTCAGCATATTCATATTGCGGGAAATACCGAGCTAGTTTTAAAGCATCATTCAAATTGGCGACAGCACAGTATGCAGTCATTGCAATTTATTGATCCCGAAGATTTACATTATTCTGCGTGTGTGAGTCTAACTCAAGCCGATGCATTCCGGGTAAAAGAGATTATTTTAGAGAATTTAAAAAGTAACGTCGACATAATTTCTAAGTCGGCAGAAGAAATCGCGTACGTTCTAAATTTTGATTTTTATAAACTAATCGGAAAGTAGGCTCCTATCTCCGACAATAGCATTTATTTAATCTGTGTCGTTTTCCAGAAGTCCTCAATGTCCTGTAAAATTTGGGTCGAAACGGCTTCTCGGGGATCCGCTTGGTACCAGTCTGACGGCATTGACTTGGCAAAACTGGGCTGGATAAATCGATTATCCATTAACACGATAATCCCTTGATCTTTTTCGGATCGAATCACACGGCCTGCCGACTGTATGGCTTTAGCCATAGCTGGGTAGACGTAAGCGAAATCGAATCCAGATTTATATTGTTCTTCGTAGTAGTGGCGCATAGATTCGCGCTCTAAATCAAAGTTGGGTAGAGGTGGACCAACAACAAAGGCGCCAATCACCATGTCACCCGCGTAATCCACGCCTTCAGAAAAAACGCCACCTTGAACGGCGAATAAGACATAAGCCGATCCTGGTTCTTTCAGCATTTCTAACGCTTCATCGATTTCATCACGTTTCATATGGCGTTCTTGTTTCAAAACTTGAAAACCGGTCGGGGGCGCAAATAGATTTGCCACTCTGTCCATAAAATCAAAACTAGGAAAAAATGCGATATAGTTGCCCGTTTTCAATTTCACTATTTTGTGAATGGCATCGGCAATCTTTGGGTAATTTTGTGTGCGCTCAGAAAATTTAGACGATATCTGCGGAATGATCATCAGTTTGCGATTGGATTTTGGAAACGGGGAAACAAACTCGGCCGTTTTTAAATTCTCGACATTCAATCCGGACATCTGACTGTAATAAGCGAACGGTTTTAGGGTCGCAGAAAAACCAACGACCTGTGCGTAGTCTTTATAACAATCTTTCAGCATTTCCGAGGCGTCACAGCAAGTGATGCGAATCGATGCGGGGTTTGGGTGATACGTCGTAAAAAATTCGGGATGATCGCCGGAAACATATTGAAGAGCCGCTGTGAACTCAGCCCAATAAAAACAAAGTCGCATGACGGGATCACCGGGCTGAATATCAACGTCAGAATTTAAATAGCCAGACATGAATGTACGCAGTTCCGCATCTTGCGCCAGAAATTCATCTCCAGGGGCGGATATTTTCATCGGTGCGGAAATATTTTTAGGCGCGCTAGATTTCACAACGCCGATGCAGTCGTCAAATAAATCATCGACCTGACGACGATAGGTGAGTGGAATCAAATGTAAATCGGAACGCATTTTCTCTAACGTTGTAACCGACAGAGATGGCGAGTAATAATCCATCGCCCGCGCCGGCAAATTGTGAGCCTCATCAATCACTAAGTTAGGTTTACCTTCGGAAATCAAACCTGAACTTGCGAGTCGCCCAAATGCGGACCGAGGGGCAAACACGTAATTGTAGTCACAAATCACCGTATCCATGTCTTGAGCCGCATCCAGTTGTAATTCAAACGGGCAGCATTGATATTCTTCCGCGATCGTTTTAAATACTTTACTGCTGAGTCGCTTTTTCTTAGAGAGTTTTTCTATAATTTTATTTTCAGCGACCTTTGTGTAGTGATCCTTGGCAAACTCACAATACTCGGGGTTACATAAGGGTTCATTCTTAAAACACATTTTGCTTTTAGCGGTTAAGGTCATGCCTTTGATATTGGCGCCATTGTCTTGCAATTTTTCAATCGCTTCTTCGGCCACCGCGTGCTGACTGTTTTTCGGAGTTAGGTAGATGACTTTTTGTCCGCGGGAAAGGGCTTCTTGCAATGTCGGATATAAAACACCGACTGTTTTACCTAAACCCGTCGGAGCCTGCAGCAGCATGGGTTGATTTTCTTTCATTCCGTCTTGGATTGTTTGAATTAATTCTATCTGACCTGAACGCGGTTTAGTAAATGGAAATTGAAAATTCTCTGAGGCCTGCGAACGACGTTTCACTCGTTTTTCGGCCAGTTTGACCTCATCCACAAGTTCTAGCAAACGACGATTCATCCATGCTTCGTATTTTACGATATCAAGTTCAATATCCAAATCCATGGATTCAAAGTTGCGTGACGAAATCAAATGTAAAGTAAGAACTGGCTTCTTGTGATTTTGAAGCCAGTGGATATAACCATAAGTCAAAAGCTGCAAACAATACGGATGATCAATACCAGCGTCGCGAATCCGTTTGGATAATTCAAAAATATTAAAACTAGATTTTATCTCTTCAATTTTGGTTTCCGACTGATCTTCACTGATGTCAAAGATGCCGTCAATTCGTCCGCCGATATCAAATATATAGTTGTCGATTTTAAATTCGTGCGACGTCATGACTTCGGCACGATAATTGGGATGCGTTTTTGCGCGCGCCCCTTGAACACGCTGATGTAGTTCGATTCCCATTTGTTGGCTGCGACCAAAACCCGAGTAAGCATCAATGCTACCGCGACGAGGTGCTGGAACAGCAAAGTCTGTCAAAGGAATGGAAATCTTTTTTTCTTTAGCCATTAAAATAAACTCAATTGATCTGGATTTTCTGGAAACAAATCACTGTCGGGGAATGCGGCAATACCAAGAGTGTTTAAATGTTTCACTAAAGCGCCTTTTCCTCTGTGTTGAACGAAAACTTTCTTAGCTTTGGATTCAACAATTGTTTGAACCAAGTCATTCCAGTCGGCATGATCGGACATTACAAAACCGTGATCGAAGTTTCCCCCTCGCTGTGCGGTCCAGCCGGAAGCAAATGCAGTTAGATATTTCTTTCCGAGTAATTCGACGTGCTCTGATTTCATAAATGATTGCGGTACGATAAATAATTCCCCGGTTAGGACGCGATCATGTTCGACGCGACTTAAACAACGGGTCGGTGCTAATGGCACGCCATGGTTGCGATAGCACTCATTGATTTCTGTGGCCGAAGAATGACAGTAGATCGGTTTTGTCGACTGGCCAATTTGCTGCTTTTCAAGCAGGGGAAAGAGCTCGCCCAAAATTCTTTGGGTTTTTCCAAGAGAATAGGCAAAGATCACGCTGTTGTACCCGCGACTAGCATTTTGATTCCACCACGTCAGAATTTCTTGCCCAAGGTCCGCACATTTGTTCCAAGTAAAACTAGGAGTTCCAAATGTAGCTTCTGTAACGAATACGTCACAGGTTACAGTTTCAAATGGTTCACAGGTCGGATCTTTTTCACGTTTGTAATCGCCCGAGGCCACCCAAACTTCGCCGTTCAATTCCAGGCGAACTTGCGATGAACCTAATATATGCCCGGCCGGATGAAGTGATATTTGAACGCCATTGATTTCAAAAATTTCACCGTAGCCATATTGAGAGACTGAAATATTTTTTCCTATGCGCGACTTTAAAAGGGAAACACCCGAATCCACACAGTAATACATCTGACTGCCTTTGCGAGCATGATCAGAATGCGCGTGTGTAATCACCGCATGTTCAACGGCGCGTGATGGGTCTATATAAAATTGGCCTGCGGGACAGAACAGACCTTTTGTCGTCATAATAAGCATTAAGACGTATAGTTTATTGAGGAATTATTTTAAAGTCCACGATTGGCCGTCGAAAAATGTCAGATTTCATAGCTTTTTTTGGCGTGAGTCAGAAAATTAGCGCTTTACCCGATAACCCAAAACTTTCACTGCTTTGTGTTTGCGTACTAACACTTCATCTTCCAATAGAAGGATCGGATCAATAGTGCGTCCACTTAGAAAACTCGGTCTGAAAAAAACAATATGAGATTCTAGTTTTGCATGGCTCAGCTCTGGAATTCGTTTGATAAAATCCATACTGTACCGATCTACTCGAATATCGCCGTCGCTAATATGATCGGCAGCGATTTTTAAATCATCGGCACGGCCATTATCTTGGGGGTGGGTATGTTTTTTCTTAATTAATGCAATTTGATCAAATCGGTAGGAATTTCGTCTTACTAACCACTCTAGATGGTCGTTCAGCATGATTTGATGATATTCGCCCATTATCTGTCCAGTGGAATCTAAAAGATTTCCATTGCGATCAAAAATTTCAACAGTTCCAAACTCGACAGGTTGCGCTCGACCTTTCACATAACTTTTGTACAACAAATCGATATCCGCTGATGTGGTTTCGCTTCTTATCACTTTAGAACCGCTTGGAATGTTGTGGTTCATCCTAACGAAGGGGTCGAAAAGTCCAATACACTGAGGAGAATGACAGGTTTTCCAAGATTGATAAAAGTCTATACAGTAGACACTATTTGTATTCGGAAGTGCTGTAGAGGCCGATATGAAAACCAATATAACGGCTATGGACCTAGTTACAAAATTTATAAAACTTCTTCCGTTTGGCATATCTAGCTCCAGTGCATAGACAAAGCCATTTGGTAAATCTCTCTTCTGCGCTGTGTCTGTATAGCGGTTTTTGGACTTCTGAGTTGACCCAGATAGCCCTTTGGATTTCTATGGCCCCCTTGGAGGGACCCTTAATGAAATTTTCAACAAAACTACTTTTCTCGTTAGTAGCCACATTGATCACAGCGCACGCCTTTGCCCAAAGCACAGCACGTTTTGAAATGATGGTTTACTTAAAAGCACAACCTAACTTTGCTCGTATCAACATGGTTGTCGATCGCACCTACCGTGCAAAATCAATCTATGCAGACCTAGTGACGAATGCTCGTCAAACTCAATCGGCTATTTGGCAGGTACTACAACAACGTGGATACCTTTACCAAAGTTTTTACATCAACAATTCTATCTTAGTTAAAAATGCAGATGCACAACTAGCATCTGAATTACAAAGAAACCCAGCTGTTAGAAAGGTTTCTTACAATACTCCATTTCGCATGAAGCCTATTGGCAACTTGCGCGAACAAACGCCTCCGGCTATCAATGGCGTTGAACAAAGCTTAATCGCTATCAATGCGGATCAAGTTTGGGCTATGAATGTTCAAGGTCAAGGTATCGTAGTCGCGGGCCAAGATACCGGAGTTCAATGGGATCACCCAGCTATTATTCGTCAATACCGTGGTAACAGCGGTCGTGGTGTGAGCCATGATTACAACTGGCATGATTCTATTCACAAACAAACATCACGTAACACTACAAACAAATGTGGTTACGATTCAAAAGTTCCTTGCGATGACCAAGGCCACGGAACACATACCATCGCAACTGTTGCTGGTAGCGACGGTGCTAACAATAAAATCGGCGTAGCTCCGGCAGCACGTTGGATTGCATGCCGTAATATGGATGCAGGTGTGGGAACAGTTGCGACCTACACTGAATGTTTCCAATTCTTTTTTGCACCATATCCTTTCGGTGGTGATCCACAGAAAGATGGTAAGCCTGAATATGCTCCTCACGTAATGAACAACTCTTGGGGTTGCACTCGTTCTGAAGGTTGCACTGGCGATGAATTCACTGAAGTTCTAAAAGTCATGTATCAAGCTGGTATCATGGTTGTAGCGAGTGCTGGAAACGAAGGCTCTGGGTGCGCAACGATTGCCGATCCTCCAGCTAATCACTCTGATCTTACATTCTCTGTAGGCGCGACTAACAATTCTATGAAAATCGCTTCGTTCTCTAGCCGCGGTCCTTCTGCTTTAGATAAGGCGATTGGTCCTGATATCGTGGCTCCGGGTGTGAATATTCGTTCGGCAGTTCCGGGCAATGGTTACCAATCAATGAGTGGTACGTCGATGTCAGGTCCACATATGGTGGGCGTAGTTGCCCTATTATGGTCTGCAAACAAAAACTATGTTGGCCGTATTGCTGAAACAGCTGAAGTGTTAAGAAAAACGGCAAAACCACTAACTACCGGCGAAAACTGCGGTGGTGTTGCTGGGACGTCTATCCCTAACAATACCTATGGACATGGTTTCGTAGATGCATTAGCAGCGGTTAAAGCGGCTGCGGGTGTAACGACTCGTCGATAATATTTTAAATATAGAGTTCATTTATCATCGCAAGGGTTTTTGCCCTTGCGATTTTTTTTGCCTTTGCCGGGGCTTATGAGGCCATTGGGCTACCAGGGCGGGTGGTTTTTACACGTGTTTCAAATTCTGAAACACTGTTTCAAAAAAGTTCTGGCCATGCGGAAGCACCTTGGTTATCTTGCCGGAATGAGCTTAACGTCTGACTTTTTAAAAACTGAATTCGAAAAAAGGAAAACTAAAAATCCTAATTTTTCAGTACGTTCGTTTGCTCGTTGGCTTGAACTGAGCCCGGCTCAGGTTTCCCAGGTGATGTCTGGAAAACGACCCCTGACTTTAAAAGCGCTAGATAAAATTAACAGAAAACTAGATATCTCTCCTTTTGAAAAACAAACGCTGGTGGATTCCTTAGTCAGCGCGTCCGCTAAAAAAACATCCGAGTTCGTCAGTGAAGAGAAAGTATCTTTCCGGACATTATCTGAAGATCAGTTTAAATTGATGGCCGATTGGTACCATGTCGCGATTTTAAGTCTGACGCGATTGCCAGGAGCCAAAGGGGATCCGCGCTGGATTGCTCGTAAATTAAATATTTCAGTCGAAGAGGCCAATCAGGCTCTGCAGCGTTTGCAGCGATTAAATATTGTGTCCGTATCGCCCAAGTTTCAGCAAATCGGTGATCCGTTGAAAGTGATTTCGGAGATCCCTTCAGCAGCGATTCGTCGTTATCATAAACAAAACTTGGCGCTTGCTAGTGAGAAAGTCGATACCATCGATAACTCGATGAAAAACTTTGAATCGATGTCGATCGCGATCAATACAAAAGATATTCCGCAGTTAAAGAACCATATTGATCGCTTTTTAAATCAAATTCAAAAGTTTTCTGACAAATCAAAACCAAATCATATTTATCATTTTAACTTACAATTATTTCCAGTGACGACGTTCGAGGAGCTACCATGAAGAATCTTATTTTATCTGTTTTATTTACCGCGCTACTTATCAGCTGTGCCTCTAAGCACCCGGGTAACTTTGGCAAACCTATCGGTGACAAGAAAGCGATAAATATTGTTGTTAGCGGAAAAACAGTGGATTCAAAACTGGATAGCCCATTTCAACAAATAGAATTAACTGTTGAAAACACATCAGCAGATTGGGTCAGAATTTCACGAGCCGAGGTTGTAAACGACGATCCCGGAAAATCAAAAGTCAGTGTCGTGGTTGGGAATGATCTCGTATCTTGGACCGAAGCCAAGCAGTATGAACAAACATTAAAGGATCAGAACGAAAGCATGGCCGCAGCGGGCATCGCCGCGGCCGGTGCGGCGGTCGCTATCGGCGGCGCCAAAGGCAGAAACGCGGGTGCGACGTCAGCCGGATTAGCGACTATGCTGGGTGCAGCCGCAGTATCCGATGCTAAAGCCATTTCTAAATATCAATCAGATACAGAAAGAGCGATGAAAGTTCCCGGTCATCATTTGTATACGCCATTTGCGGTGCCAGGAAAAATGTTTATCAGAAAGTGGTTGTTGATGAATAAACCCGTCGGCGGAATGATCGATAATCTTGTTGTAGAATTTGAAACAGTGGAAGGCGTAAAGGAATCGTATGTTATCAAGATCTAGCCTCGTTATTATTTGTATTGTTGCTTTTAGCGTCGCACTTAATTTTGCATGGGCGAATCGTATCGGAAATGGTGGTAATGTTGTTGTTTGCAAAGACACGATTCAAGTTCTAGATTTTTATGAAGCGTCGCTATCTTCTAAGTTTCCAAGTGAAAGTGAAAAAAAGGACTATAAAACCATTGCCGAAGACGTTTTTAAACGACTTAAACCTATCTCTAAAAAACTCAGTGAACAGTATTTAAATCGTCTAAATTCTATCACTCAGGAAATTGATTTCAAAGAGGGCGTCGCTTTGACGGACGTTAAAGATTCACTCTATACTTTCAAGCCAGAGGATAAAAACTGTGAGGTGCTGCAAATAGCCATTCGCAAAGAAGAGTCTTTACCAAATGAAAAACGGTTTGTAATTGATAAAAAGCTTTGGGATCGGCTAGATTCTAAAAATAAATCGGCGTTGATTGTTCATGAAATTATATATGAGCATTTAAATAAACTGGGCGAAACAACGTCAGTCAAAGCACGTAAAACCGTCGCCTATCTTTATAGTGATCAAATCAATAGCAAAGAGTTTTGGAATTTGATTAAGTCATTAAAGCTTCCGATATATCCTGATTAACTGTAGAAACTTAAATTCGATCTGACACTTCCGATAAGAGGTTTCGATTTTTTCAGACAACCGAAGATTTTGGCAATTGAAACGAAAGGCGAGGTCGGGCAGTGCGGGGTTATTGCAATAAAGATCTATGCTGAAATTAGAGAAGCTATAGTTAGAGCGACGCTTCGCAAACTTTCATTTGTTGCTCAGTTTTCTATATGACCTTATAAAAAGCGCAATAGGAGAGAAAATGAATACGGTACTTTACTCATTTGCACCTCAAGATCGAAGCGGAAAAATACGGTGGCTCTTAAAGGAACTGGATACTGATTTTGAAATAAAAACTCTTTATGGCGAGCAGGAGGAAAATAAAAAATCGATCTATTCTTCAATCAGCCCGATGG
>CAZCHT010000072.1:0-23181 GCA_964498705.1 uncultured Bdellovibrio sp.
ATTAATTTCTGGTCCGCGTACTGAATCAGGTTTTAGATGCGCCTTTGACTTTTTAGGAGATGCTTTCTTTTTTTGATATCTCATTTAATTCCTCTTATTCTTTAAGATTAAATATAACATATCGTAATTAATATTTAACTACAAAGTGAAATTATGATAAAATTCGGTCAATTGAATACGCTTTAGGTAAACCGAGAGGGTCATAATATTAGACAGAAGGCGGGATATTGGCTATTTTAAGAAAATGGCAAAGACTTCAAAAAAATTAAGCGATAAAACCTCAAAAACGGCCGCCCCTGTCAGGGACTTTTTAAAGAAAATTCTTAAAAAGCATATCAATACACTTGAAGACAGAAGGGCGCTTGCTGAGTTTCTGGGCCATTCCCAATCATCTGTGGGTAATCTCCTGCGAGGAGAGGGTAGTTTAGATACTTGGATAGCTGTCGTTTGTTACTACTATAAAATAGATGGGGAAAAACTATTAGAGATTGTTCAAAATTTTGATTCGCTGATGAAAAAATACCAACCAACAGAATCAGATAAGATCGCCGCCCAGATCAAATTGGAAGAAAATAAACGAAAAGCACTATTTAGTGCCCTATTGACTGCCGTTAAAATTATTGAGGAAGATTAATATAGGCATTTATTCTAATTAATACAAATTAGTACTTAAAACTCATTTCTAAGATATAATCTGGGAAAGACATTAGCTGCTCATTTAAATTTTCATTTTTTGAGCTAATTTTCCAAAATTCAAATTCATCACTTTCTAATTTCGCACTAGAATAAGAGTTTTCAACTTCAAGGAACTTTTCGCCGGAACTATCTTGCTCCTTAATTTCGATTTTCGAGATATCGTAGTCTATTTCGCTAATTGGAGAAATCTTTTCTGGTTTCATGAATTTAAGGTAATCTTCATAAAATATTTCGAAACTTGATTTTGGGAAAAAAAATCCGCTATCGTTATCCGGTAAAGGTATAAATCTAAATCTATAATCTGTTGTTGTTGGAAACCTAATATAATTATGTATTTCGCTTTCATATACTTTAAAATTTTTTTCTTGTTCATATTCTAAAAACCGTTCTGATTTTACCATGCCAACTGACTTATTTTTTTTTACTTTTCGATGGAAATATCTGTAGAGCAAAATCAGCGGCGTAGCCTGAAATGTTCTTGAAAAGTTCAATTGTTTAAAAATTTGCCCCTCTTTCTTACTTGACAGATTTTGATTGAAGTTATCAATAAGACGATTTGTTGTAGGTGAATTAGGAAACTTCTTCCCGTCAATTTTTCCAGCTTTCGTAAAATGTTTATGAAGTCGGAAATAGGGGATTGCCTCATCCCAATGTAATTTCTTAGATTGAAATAAAACTTTGAAAACCATATTTTTTTTTGTTTTATAAGTTCCTTTAAAAATAAACAGAATGTCGCCTCCTGTCGAAGCTTCTTTAAAACACTTGTCGAAATATTTGATATCAACGCGGTTAATTTCTTTCATCGAGTTGATGATAGCAATCGTTGTCGCAGTTTCAGGTTGAGTTATATTAGGATTTTTGTAGGGTTTTAAAAACGCGTACACTGAATTGTTTATGAGTTTTATGAAATTGGAAAATGAGGGGTTAATCATTTTTAAAGACTATCAATTAATAACTAAAATTAAATAACTATTAAAAAAACTAGACTTTGAAGTCCTATTGCTCGATAGTAATTCGGTCTTATAAATCGCTTTCTAAGATATTAAGACTCAAAATGTAAAGTAACTTGATTTGATTACTTGCCCCAGAGTCAATTCTCAATTGCCCTAACCCTTGCTTCTTTTAAAAAAATATTCATTCTTAGTTTTAAAAATAACTCTTAGCTTTTCATAGACTATTTCCGCTATCAACATTATTTATGCAGATGATAAATGAATATTGTGGTATGTCTCATTACAGCATTTCTTGGGCCGAACTCATTATCTCTGTTATTCATCTGGGGTTACGAGGTATACTATTCCTAACGTCAACAAAGACGTGAACATTTATTCCACAGGAGGAATCATGGGAGCGACAGGGTCAATAGTAGCAACAATTTCTGCAGTGAAACACACCGTCGATTTAGTAAATATAATTCGTGAAAGTGCCAAGTCACTTAAAGATGCAGAAAACGATTTGAAACTAGCAGAGTTACTCGGCTCACTCGCCAAAGTTAAAACTAACGTTGCAGAAATTGAAAATCAATTAACTGAGAAAGACAGAGAGATTCGTGAGCTTAAGGCAAAGTTAAAGCTTCAATCCGAAGTGGACTGGCAAGATCCTTTTTATTTTAAAAAGCTTGAAAATGGAAACCTTGATGGACCATTCTGTCAGCAATGCCATGATAACGATAACAAATTGATTAGACTTCCCAAAACGGATTCACCTTGGCTTACTTGCAACACTTGTAAGTCTAACTTTGAAAACAAGAGTTACGTTCCTGTAGATTACTCTGGTGGCTATTCTGGTGGTGGGCTAAACGACTGGATGGGCTAAGTACCTATTAAGTCTCATAGGTGCTCTAACAGCTCTTCTATTTCGGATGTTAAATAGTAAGTAGATCCGTTATCCATCGTAATTAAATTACCCTCAGAATCCTCGAAATTTTCATACTCAGATTTGGCGATATCCCACGAAACTGGATCTAATTCTTTCATAATGGTAACGGCATCGAAACTCATCCATCCGATAGTTACAGTTTCGTTTTCAAGAGTCGACCTTACCGATTCCTCAAATGCCTCTTCAGTATTCACGGGAGTAAGTTTTTCGTTTAAAATTTCTTCTATTACCCAGTCTAGGCCATATTCGCAGCCGTTGGGAGTCGATCTCATCAAGTCGTCGCTTCCGCACGACTGGCAGCGTCCATTTGGACAAACATGATAGCAAGAATAGCAAAAGGGTTTGGAATAATTCGAAGCTAAAATTTCAAGGTTAGATTTAAGATCAGAGTTCATAAGATTTCTCCTGTTTTTGTTTGTGAGCCGCTCTTGTTTGAGCGACCTCTTCAAAAACATTGAGAGGTCCGAGGAGTCGGTGAAAACTCAGGTCCTAAGAATCTCCAGCCCCGAACGAGCTACTGCGGCAGGAGGTGTGACAATTTAGAATAAATTGGCGCATCCTCCGTGCTGAGGGGTTGAAATGGAGATTTTTAGGGCGTGGGTGCCAAATTTTAAAAACAGGTGATATGAACTTCTATTTTTTCTTAGTATCTAAAAATATAGTCGGACTTCCCCAATTGGAGGCCCTAGATTGGTACAAAAGCTGAGCTTGTGATTTCCAAACCCATCTTTGTAAAGCGTCTATTTTACCGATGGCTGCGGCGCCAATGGCTATGGTCATTATGAATGGAATTAATTTATCGAAGTTCAAGTTGGCCTCCTTTAGAGTACAATTATTTTGTTTTCAAATCGTTGTAAAATGTTAAGAATGGTCGTTCGTTTCCATTCGCGATGTTTGCGAGTCCGAATTTTTTTGTCGTTCAGATAGTGAGTAATGCTCGTTGCGGACTGTCCAATCTTCCATTGGTTCCAAATTATTTGCAGAACTGGAAATTCTTTTTGGTCCTTTTGGAGCTTACCTTCGAGGTATACATAACCAAATAGTGGTGCCGCTGAGCTTTTATATTTCTGACGCGAAATTTTTTTAGAATTGGCGGAATTCTTTGGTCGCAGTGTCGCTCCGCCTTTAACAAGGTGGTCTCGCGCGGTTGTATAAGCAAATCCGGTTAAGTTAGAAACCTCTGACAAAGAGTAGCCCTGCAAGTAAAGTGGGCTGCAAACATTGAAAATTCGGGAAATGTCTTTTTGAAATAGTTCAACAAAATCATGCTGTTGGTAATAGTTGCAGGTTCTCAGAGGTTGGCTACCAATTTTCAAGCTGTTCGAACCAGAGTCATAAAAAAAGTTCGAAGATTTATATTTTAAAAGAGATTTAGAAACAGGCCTGGTGAGATTCACCTGGCCTGTTTTGTTTTTAGGGTCTGAATTAAGCATATCTGAGCCCAACTCTTCGTTAAATTCGCGGACGAAGAGGTTTTCACCTACGTGGTAATGGATGACAACACCTGATTCTGTGACTTCGATCTTTTGCACAAGCTTTCTGATAATGGCGGCCATTGTATCTGGACGCTCTTCCTTGCGTATGATTTCTTTAAGCGTGACTGTGAAGGCTTCAAATTTCCATGTCCATAGAAATTCAAGCACACCAATGTCACGCATTGAAAGTTTACGCTTAAAAGTGCGTTTAAACTTTCGTTTTTTAAAAACAGCTTTTGATTTTTCCAAAAGAGTTTTCCTTTCTGCCTTCTCGGCAAAAAATATTTAATTTTTAAAATAAGATTTGCGAGCGCTTAGCCTCGCGGTTTAAAAGAGGTTGAATATTTTGATATGATCCAAACTTTAAGCTCTAGACGATTTATCCTTTCTTGGGTTCGTCGCTTTAATCATTGAAGATCATTTTTTGTGACTCAAGGGTGAGACTCGCTCACCCTTATCTATGTATAAGGCAAGGATAGTGCCAAGCCTGCAAAGTGAATTCAAAAAAACTGATAAGTTGTTGAATCAATATGTGAAATTTTAGAATTGCTGTTTTCAAAGAGGGAAATTTATTTTTTGAATTTAAAGATTTTGTTCGGAAGTACGCACAGAAAAAATCTGAAACTAAATAATTTCAATAGTTTATGTCTGTTCGAAATTACGGACGGGGTCTGTAGGAAATTCGCAGAAAATTCAATTTAGTTTTTTGGTATCGGGTACTTGAGTTAGAAAATATATTGTGCGGAATTTCGAACGGAGTATTTTTTGAAGTCTCATCTGTGAGACTCAGTCTCACGAGTCTCAAGCAGAGTCTCACTGACGTTGTGCAAAATGAGACTCAAGTCTCAAGTATTAAAAAAGGGAATTGGATATTGTGGTAAGCTTAAAGGTCAATGGAGACATAGCACAGATGGAAGACCACACTGTTACCGGATTGGAAGTGCCGCTGGAGCCAGGCCAATTAATGTGTGGAATTGTAGATAATTAGACATACTGACGTTTAAATTAGTATAAAAATATCCTAACTTAATTGAAGTCCAAGATACTTTATCACAATTAAGTGGGCACATTAATTGCTCTAAGTATGAATTATGAAGTCCTCATGGCTAGTTGTTTTAATAATTATTATTGTGTATAGTAACTATACACTCGCCGGCATTATTCAGCTCACGAAGACTAAAGAGGAGCGATTAAAAGAGCTCCAGATAGAATATTCGCAGTACCCCTTTCTAATTGATGACCTAATTGGACGGTGGGATCCAAAAGTGAATTTTGCTTTGATAAAAGAGTATGATCAAGTGATTAGCCTTATTAGACCTGGTGATACTGTTATTATTGGAAATACTGAATACAAAATAATAAATTTTTTGGGCGGGGATTCCGCTAGCTTTATTTTTGAAATTCCAGGCGATAAGGTTTTACGTATTGCTCAACATTCAAATGGTTATAGCGTTATGAAGGCCTATTTAGAGCAATACGTTGAATATAGTAAGCACGGTGTTCAAATTGTAAAAACCTATCTTCAGGAATCAAATAACTATGGGATAATTTCGGATAAGATTCAACACCTAGTAACAATGTGGGGTTTTCTTAGACAATTAAAAAACAAAAAAATTGAGGACTATACAGAATTAGAAAAAAAAATGTTAAAGGGCATCAAGGATTTCGAAGTCAGTATTGCTATATATGATTCCATGGATGATGTGCATTTAGAGCAAATCGGGTTTGATAGAAAAACTATGAAATGGATTTTATTTGATTGGTGTAATAAACCTACAAAGATACTTTCAAGTGATGCTAAACTATTTTTAACAGATGGCTATATAAAATTTAATTTTCCAGAAATTATAACTGATAAGTTTTATAGTGAAATTAAACTTGCTGTTGTAGAAAAACGAAATGAAATACTATTTAGTAAATCCTGTATAAAATATTATAGAGTGTTTTAAGCTCTCTAGGATTTAAAAAATGGTCCTGCTGGGTGAGATTTCTTAAGGAAATACTGTCTTATATTGAGAATATATCAAACAAATAAAATGCAAACTAATCTAGTGATTCTAATAAGTTAAGTTCATTTTCAATCAGGCCGAAAAGAAGTTAATGAGTCAAGCTATTGAAAAGATTTTAGTATTTTCATTTTTATTTTTCTTTTCTCTAGGTTGCACAATACACACTTCGATTTCTGATATTTCAACTAATACATCAGTAACTTCAGAGGCACCTTCTGCTGACATTATAAGCCATCCTGTCACAATTGTGACTCCAAACTTATTTAATATTAAAGGTATATCTGGCGTCGCTGACGTCACTTTAGATAATGAATTAATATGGGTCTACAACACCAAAAATTAATTGGGAGTCTTCTTTAAACGCCATTCAATTTAAAATTAGTATTTTAAGTGATGATTTATCAACGGTTGTTTGTGCAGAAAAAGAAATCTAAACAGACCTTGGTGAGCTCCGAACCGTTGAAAAATAATCCAAGTTATCCGTTTTCTTAAAAATCCACCAACGATATACTTTTTTTTGACGGAATTTTGCGTTTAATTTGTCCTAGCCCTTATTATTTTCATCTCTATTGAAATTGAAGTTTAGAACCCGTTTTATTTCAACCAATAATTCTTGCTCAACGACCTATTGTGTATAAACCTAGGCAGATGAAGGCATCATCCGAGACGTCATTTAAAATTAAGTCTATTGATTTACGGCAATCTAGTTTGATGGGGTTGTTGCCACATCCTTATTCCGGTCTGCTTGTGATATTTCCAGGTGCTAGTCCTCATAGGGTGCAAGATTATGATTGTGCGCGATTTGCCATTGCAAGGAATTTGAAATTTTCATGGTAGAGCTTTTAAAAATGACTTCATACCCCGAGTTTATGGACTTTCTCGAGTTATTGAATGGCGATCGAAGCGCATGTAGAATTTCTGTTCCAGAACTGGGCATTCCATTCGCTTTAGATCTGGCGACAGATTTGGGTTTGTCTTATGGATTTCAAAAGGGACCCGAATACAATCAAGATATTTTCGGTTCGCAATTTGGCATCAGAAATGTCAGCGGAAATTATGAATTCTAAATGTCTGCAAATAGCGAATACTTAAACTCAGCCATGGAACTATTTGAGAATTCAAACAATCACAAAGATATTGGAAAGTTATTTGGTTATCCAAAATGTTGCTTTGAGGCTTTTCAAAAATGTTTTTCTGCTACTAGCGCCGCTGACTCTGAGTTTAGATTTTTACTGCCAGCGACAGACTCTGCAAGGGTGTCAGGGCAAACCGAGTTTCTAAAAATTATGTCACCGCAGATGGATTACAGAATTAACAGTTTTTTTCCATGTCGTTTTGATTGTGAGTTAGCAATTGCAAAGGCCCTAAAAAGACTTGATTTGCTAAGTAAATTCGACAACTGGCAACCAGAAAAGTCAAAACTAAAACTGTCTAAATTTGAAATAGAGTTCTGTTTGTAAAACCTATTTGGTTCACCGGTCTATTCGGCAGCCTTAGGCTGCGGATTTGATCCGTCACGTGCGTCAGCACTCAACCAAAACACAACCTTCATTGACCGACCGGCTCCCCTCAACACGAGCCAGAAAATAAGATAGACTGGTTCACGAAAGGGAGCAGGTCATAGGGCAGGTGCTACGCCAATTAATTTAAAATTGGTAAAGTTTTACTTCAGCCATTGAAGATCCCAAAATGATTCGAAAGCTCCTTGAGCTCAGTAGCCTAGCCACAAAGCCGCCACCGCTGCGTCGAGCTTGGCCTTGCCTATGACAAAATGTCCCGACTGGGACAAACCGACATTCTGTAAAATGCTCTTTGCGCATTGAATTGATCTACGCGGTTTTTATTGAGGCTGCGGTTTTGCAATGTTTGCCGTGATCTTATGTTTAATCTCTCGTGGGGTGTCGATTGAAGCTAACGAAGCTACTATTAATATTTATCTCATTGTTTTCGAGCCCTTTGCTGGGAGCTGAAGAATCTTTGGATTTAGAAAATGAGTCTTCCAAGACACTGAGTCCACAATCAGAAGTTAAAAATGTGTCGCCAAAATTCACTATTTTGGGGCGCGTGGATTTAACGATGGAATCCACACCTGCAAAAGAGACTTCGGATTCTGGCAAGTCGAGTTTGGAAAATAAACATTTTCTATTGTTTTTGAAAACTAAAGCGTCAGAGCGTACGCGATTTATGGGCGAATTTGTAAGGCAGTCGTTTTTTCAAGTGGAATATCTGGCCACTAAAGATTTAACCGTATCGTTTGGAAAAATAATTGTTCCCTTTGGTGATACTCGTTATTTTCATCATTTCTATGGAGGATTGCAGGGCTATGGAGCCAGCGGTACGATGTTTCCCAATATATGGGCAGAGTCAGGTGCTAATCTAAGTTGGATTTATGGAGCCAGTACGGTAGATACCTATTTTGTGAACTCGATCGGATCATTGAAAAATGACAATTCTGAACCCGATTTTCAAGTGAGCACGACTGGAAAGCAGGCATTGGGATTTCGATTAACCACGCCCAGCTCAAATAAATTTACCACCGTGTTTTCTGGTTATGAAACACGCTACGCGGGCACAAAACTTATTCATCTTTTAGGTGGAGACATATACACTGATTACGGCGCGCTTGGGTTTTCATTTTTACGACACCTGCGACTGTCGGCCGGGGTTGCCAACGCCTGGATTTCCAGTGATACGAAAGGGTATGAAAAACGTGGGGATTACTTTCAGCTAGCGTCAAATTTTTTAACTCCGGCAGAATTGCGCCTTCGCTACGGCACCTATATAGATGACTCAAGATCTCAAACTGTCAAAGACGTTCATAATTTCAATTTAGGCCTAACTTATCCGGTCGATGTAATTAAGATTTTAGCGGAATATCAGTGGAATTATGAAGCGGTCAATGAAGTCGATAATGACTTAGCCAGAGTCATGGTCAGCCTAGATTTTTAAAAGGAAAAAAAATGGATTGGACAGAGATACTTAAATTGCGCTTACGAAATGCACCTAAGCCAGTCAAGGCCATGGCGTTGGCCTATTTAGCTGCGCTATCACTAGCTTACGTGTATGCGGTAGGTAATATTGCAATGGCCATTGGCCTTACTCCTAAATCGATTGCTGTACATTACTATGGGGCTTCTGAAAAAGTTGTGGAATCAAAATCCGCAAGTGGGGAGGAAGAGTTGAATTTAGATAGCGTCGAAAGTGATAAAAAAGCGGAAATAGGTGCGCGTCCCAGTTTCAAAAATTTAATAGCTGAAGGTCATTTTCATCTATTTGGAATGTCGAGTTTCTTTTTTGGAATGACTCTGTTGGCACTATTTACGGGTTTATCTCTAAAAGTAAAAACTTGGGTCGTGAGTATGCCTTTTGTAGCCGTTATTGTAGACAATCTAAGTTTTATGGTCACCCGATTTGGCGGACCACAATTTGCTTATCTAACCGCCATGGCAGGCAGCCTAATGGGCATTTGCTTTAGTGTCCTTTGGATAGCGATTGTCTTAGAAATAATTAAAAAAACAGAGGTAAAAATATGATAAAAGAAATTTCTACATTGATTATATTACTATGTGTCCAGATAAGTTTATCCGCTGAGCTTGTTAGCCTTAAAGATTTTTTAAAAACGGAGCTTTCCGCATCGGCAAAAGTCAGCAAAGAAACGTTTGATTTATCTGCGGATGATAAGTCAAAACTCGCAGAATTAGCACAAAATTCAGAAGAAAAATCTTTTACGTTTTATTATGGTAAAGCAGCAGATGGTAAAATCGAAAAATCCTGTACGGTGGTCGTCCAAAAAGGTAAGGAAGGCCCAATGTCTGTTGGCACTTGTTTCAACCCAAACGGTTTGATTGAATCAGTAACCATACTTGGACACGAAGAAGAGCGAGGAAAAGGGATTTCGGAGCAGTCATTTTTAAAGCAGTTCAAAAGTAAAAAAGTGAGTGACGCCTTTGTTGTAGGTAAAGATGTTGATGGAATTAGCGGCGCCACTTGGTCATCAAATTACGTTTCTGAAGCGCTCAGGAAGTCTAGCTTTGGATTTACTAAATTTGTAAAAGGAAAAAAATGAAATTATATTTTGTTAAAAATAGTGTTTATTTAGTTTGTGGCTTTTTGCTTTTAGGCTGTGGCAGTAAAGTTCCTTTTACTCGCGGTACTCCAAATCAGGCAGATGAAAAGTTAGTCAGCGGATCTGCAAGTTTGCCCAATGAAGCCGATTTTGAAAGATATGTACGACCAGTTATGGAACAAAACTGTGCGGCTTGCCATGATAACCCGGCCGCCGATTATGCGACGGCGTTGTCGTTGGTAAAAGCGGGTCGACCGGCGGAAAGTGAATTATATTTACGGGCCACAGGTCAAAAGTCTCATCCAAAAGTTTTGGCGCCAGAGTCCCAACAGGCTCGCAATATTGAAGACTGGATCAATTCATCGCCAGCGGTGGCAAAGCCAGAAGTTCCGCAGCCAGCGGTTCCACAGGCACCAACCATTCCGCCTAAAGTTAACGCGGCCTGTGTAGTCGTTGCAGAAACAGAAAAACAAATTTGTGAAGAAATGTTTGCGGCGAGAGTTCTACCCGACCTTATTAAAAGCTGTGATCGATGCCATGATAACCCGGCTCCTAACTATCCCACGGCATTGACACTGATAAAGCCAGGCGCGCCACTAGAGAGCGATATTTATTTGCGCGCAATTGGAGAAAAGTCTCATAAGAAAGTTTGGCTTAAAGACAGCGCGTCGGCCAAAAATCTAGAGAGCTGGATAACTGGAAATTAAAAAAAATTGAACTTGAAAATATTTCGGCTAAACAGTTCTTTGATTTTAACGATATTTTGCCTTTCGTGCGTTCAGCGTATGGCAAAAGTAGAAAAGACTTGTGAATTTCAGAAAGCAATTCCAAGTATGGGTAGTTTTTTTGAAGTGCAGCTCCCAGGACTCTGCAATTCAGAAATGAATGAAGATTTAACCATTAAAATTAAAAATCGTTTGGATAGTATTGAATCAGAAATGAGTCTTTATCAATCCCAGAGCGCAATATCCCGCTTAAATCGCACTGGATCTGTAGACGATGTCAGCCTGGATTTTATCCGAAATATTGAGTTTTCAATTGAGCATCAAAGGAAAACAGCGGGTTATTTCAATATAGCTATATTGCCAATATTGCAGGAAATACAAACCAGCTTCAAAGAGACAAATCGACCGCCTAAAGACCTGTCCAGATTCAAAAGTTTGTTAGATTTGAAAAAGATAAAAATTGAAAACAGAAAGGTGAGCTTTGCAAAGAGTAACATGAAAGTCACTTTGGATGGTATTGCCAAGGGATATGCCGTAGATTTAATTGCGGAATACATTGAATCACAAAACGTTAAAAACTATTTGTTGAATTTTTCTGGAAACATGAGATGGCGGGGGCGACGGGTTGATGGGGAATTCTGGCGTATCGCTATCTGGGATTTTTTAAATCAAAAGAAAATTGATCTTCCAGCGATGGATCGTGGCGCAATCGCATCGTCGGGTGCTGAATATAACTTTATATCTGAAGATCGGCGTTGGCATCATATTATAAATCCAAAAACGTATAGACCTCCCGTGCATATTTTGGTAGCGGCGGCAATCGGCCCATCGGCCGCCATTTGTGATATTCTGTCGACGACTTTATTTATTTGGCCCGATAAGCAGCGACGAAAAATTTTGCCGTCCGAATACCCTGAATACAAATATTGGGTAATGGAATCAGATGGACGAATCGAATCTACAATTTTGTAGTTATAGGAGTGTTTCTTAGTTCGCGACCGCGCGGCAACGGGCCTTCGTCATATCAAGTGGCGTTGATGCTAGAAACAAATCGACCCATCGATTTTTGTCGCAGGTCTCAAGATAATGGTGATTGCGATGAAATATTAAAGTCACCACGCCAGCAACTCCCAAAGCGAAGTAAGAAAACTGAGAAGCAGCTTTAACTTTTTGTCGTTCAAATAGTGAGTAATGCTCGTTGCGGACTGTCCAATCTGCCATTGGTTCCAAATTATTTGCGGAACTGGAAATTCTTTTTGGTCCTTTTGGAGCTTACCTTCGAGGTATACATAACCAAAGGGTGGTGCCGCTGAGCTTTTATATTTCTGACGGGAAGTTGTGCTAGAATTGGCGGAGTTCTTTGGTCGCAGTGTCACTCCGCCTTTAATAAGGTGGTCTCGCGCGGTTGTATAATCAAATCCGGTTAAGTTAGAAACCTCTGATAAAGAGTAGCCCTGCAAGTAAAGAGGGCTGCAAACATTTAGTTTTAAGGAAGAAGATTCCCACTTGGATCTATTTTAAAAAGGGAGCCTCTTGATGTATTTGCTACAGAAGTAAAGCCCCCTCCTATGTAAACTGTAGAACCACTCACAATGAGGGACAGCGCCGCAGCGCTAGCATTGGGATTCCAGGCCGTTGCGCTACCGGTGGAGGAATCAAGGGCTGCAATGTAATTTCTTGTTTGCCCTCCGATGCTTGTAAACAACCCCCCTGCATAAACCGTAGAGCCACTCACAGCGAAGGCGTAGACAATATTACTTGCATTAGGATTCCAGGACGTTGCATTGCCAGTGGAAGCATCAAGGGCTGCGATGTTATTTCTTGCTTGACCACCGATACTTGTAAAGTACCCGCCAGCGTAAACTGTAGAACCACTCACGGCAAGAGAGGTAATCGCAGCATTAGCACTAGGATTCCAGGCTGTTGCATTGCCAGCGGGAGTATCAAGTGCAGCGATTCTATTTCTTGTTTGTCCACCGATGCTTGTAAAGTACCCGCCAGCGTAAATCGTAGAACCACTGACAGAGAGGATGTTTACCGTATCATTAGCATTGGGATTCCATGCCGTTGCATTACCAGTGGCAGTAGAAATGGCCGCGATGTAATTTCTTGCTTGGCCATCGATGCTTGTAAAGCCTCCGCCAGCGTAAACAGTAGAGCCACTCACAACGAGAGTATTAACCCAACCGTTTGCATTAGGATTCCAGGCTGTTACGTTACCAGTGGAAGTATCAATGGCAGCGATGTAATTTCTTACTTGTCCACCGATTTTTGTAAAGAACCCGCCAGCATAAACCGTAGGTCCACTCACTGCGAGAGTATTAACCCAACTGCTTGTATTAGGGTTCCAGGCTGTTGCATTACCAGTGGAGGCATCAAGGGCAGCGGTGTAATTTCTTACTTGTCCTCCGACGCTTGTAAACCAGCCGCCAGTGTAAACTGTAGAACCACTCACAGCAAGGGTGTTAACCGTATTATTGGCATCGGGATTCCAGGCTGTTGCGCTGCCAGTGGAAGTATCAATGGCAGCAATTCTATTTCTTGCTTGACCACCGATATTTGTAAAGTCTCCTCCTGCATAAACCGTAGAACCATTCACTGCGAGAGTGTTAACCGAACCACTAGCATTAGGATTCCAGGCTGTTGCGCTGCCAGTGGAAGTATCAATGGCAACAATTCTATTTCTTGCTTGACCACCGATATTTGTAAAGTCTCCTCCTGCATAAACCGTAGAACCATTCACTGCGAGGGTGTTAACCGAACCATTGGCATTCGGATTCCAAGCCGATGCGTTGCCAGTGGCAGTAGAAAGTGCCGCGATGTAATTTCTAGCTTGTCCACCGATGTTTATAAACCAGCCGCCTGCATATACGGTAGAACCACTCACGGCAAGACTCTTAACTGTTCCACTTATAAAGCCACTAGCACTTGGATTCCAGGCTGTTGCATTGCCAGTGGACGCATCAAGGGCAGCGATGTAATTTCTTGTTTGTCCACCGATTTTTGTAAAGCCTCCTCCTACGTAAACCGTAGAACCACTCACGGCAAGGGCGTAAACCGTAGCATTAGCACTAGGAATAAATAACAAATCTACAGTGCCATCTGATTTTATATGCGCAAGTTTTCCCGTCGCGATCCCTCCGACCCAAACAAAATCACCACCAATATAAAATCCCCCGGAGCCATCTGCCACAGACGCATAAACTATTCCGTCAATGTTAAGTTGATTCAAGTCTACATTCCCAGCTGTATCAATCATGGCACCATGTGATTGTAACTGTTTACCAAGACCCGTGAAGTTTCCGCCAAAATAAAGTTTGTTATTAGTTTCATCAAAAGCAATGGCATTAATATCTCCATCAATCCCACCAATACTTGCATCAGATCCAATGTTAGTATCAACACTCATATCTGCATTTATTTTTGCAATTTTATGTCTTACTTGTCCACCAACAGCTGTAAAATTGCCACCAATAAAATACCCACCATTATTATCTGAAATCACAGAGTTTACAGTTCCCGCCACTTCTGGAAAACTCCCTCGAACAGGCGCCGGTATACCAGTTTAGTGCCAGAACTTATGATGCCGGAGGGATTTCTTCAAACTGCATTACGCTTAGCGGATCTTATGAGCTTAATACTCAAACACCAACACTGGCAACGATTACGCCAACTTCTCTTCCTACATTCACAGGAGGAAACTTAACCCTTAATGGAAGTCAATTTGTGATGGGATCTAGTATTCAATTTATTAGAACTGACGGCATTGAGTTTAATTGCAATGCCCCAGTTTTTGTAAGTACTTCGCAGATGACCTGCACAGTCCCTGGATTTAACGAAGCTATCGTAAGTGTAAAGATCACGAAACCTGTAACCGCGACGACAGTAACACTCGTTAATGCTTTGACTTTCAGCGCACCACTTCCAACAGCTCCTGTCTGTTTTAGTGATTCTATAACTACAATCGCTAATGATGCCTCTAATATTTATCTTGGTGGTAATTTTACAAGCATCGGCTCTTG
The DNA here is from genome assembly GCA_964498705.1 of uncultured Bdellovibrio sp. Lineage (GTDB taxonomy): Bacteria > Bdellovibrionota > Bdellovibrionia > Bdellovibrionales > Bdellovibrionaceae > UBA2316. The sequence goes on from CAZCHT010000072.1 coordinate 14,872, forward strand.
TATGGGGGGTGGCATTCCAATAAGCAAAGACATTGATAACTGCCATCCGTCAAAGCCGGAGAAGTGATGACTTGAGGATTAGTTGCTACAGAAATGGAAGTGATTTCTGTTGTACAGCTGGCATCACGGTAAAGTTTTAAGGTATTACCCACGGATAAATTACTGACTTCAAAGCTTGGTGTTGCGTCATCATAAATCAAATACCCTGGGGCTTGTAAAATCAAGCTCGGAACTGATGGAATCACAGTAGAATCAGATTTCCCACTTTGCGAATTAGAATTTAAATCAGCAATATTAGAATTCAAATAGCACGCAGTTTGGTATGCCATCAAAACCAATAAAAACAGAGTCCTGCCTACAATCAGAAGCATAGTAAAGATATCGGAAAAATGCAGAAAAACCTAAGTCCTTTGTTTCCGAGGAAACTTTGTGAGACGGAAATTCACGTTCTGATAGATTTATAGTTTTTATGTCTGGTTTTGAGACAGTTTATAGATAGGTAGTTGAGAATCTGCACGTTAAATTACTATTAAAGAATGCACTTGCGATCTATAAACTCGATTATTCGTTTTGAGATACTTAAACCCAATCCGGTACCTTTGCCGATCTGTTTCAGGAGCAGAGAAGGGTAAGACATACGCAACCTTTGAGGACTTATTTTAAATATTTCTTCGTAAAACTTGAGTGATTTGGTCTAGCGTTTTCCCAGTTCACTTGAAATAATTTGGAAACTAGTTTCGCAGCATCTATAGTTGAGGGATGTCAAACGCATTTAGTTCCCAGTTTCATTTACTGTTTGAGCAACCATTCCTTGGCGTCGCAGTGACGGATTTAAAGACTCAGAAATTTATAGAGGTTAATAGTCAGTTTTCTAAGTTTATTGAGTACAAACCAGACGAAATCATTGGAAAAACGCCAAAGGATTTCACGTTTCAAGAGGATCTGAATATTACGGACAAATTTCATCATCATTTTGAAAATGAGGGTGTCGAGTTTGCTTCCTATGAAAAAAGATATGCGACTAAATCAGGGAAAATAGTTTGGGCCCGTGTAGTTGTTAAAGAGTTTGAACACGAAAACATTTCGACACAAAAAATGTTGTTGGCATTTGTTGAAGACATCACCGCTCAAAAATTATTTGCTGAAAAAGCGATGAGAGATGAATTACAACTAGACACTATTTTCAACTGCACAAGTTTGGGAATACTTTGTATCGACAGTAATTGGAATATTTTAATTTCTAACAAAGCGATTCAGCAGCTTTTGGGCTACTCTGATTACGAGCTCAAGGCGATGACGATTCGGCAACTGACCCATCCAGATGATTTGCGAGAGACCAATAATAAACTAAATCCCACTCAACCGGGTCAAAGTTATTATGCTCGTAGACGCTATCTCCGGAAAGAGGGCTCATATATTACCGTTCGACTAGGAGTCACTAAATTCCCTGAGAATAAATTTAATTTCTTTGCCATGGCGACCTTCGAAGATATTTCCGAGCAAATCAAGGCAGAGGCTCTGATTGAACGACAGCAAGTGCAACTGGTCGGTTCCTCACGAATGAAGGCTCTCGGGGAAATGTCGAGTGGCTTGGCACACGAAATCAATAATCCAGTGACAATTATTACCTCTAAAGTAGACCGAATTATTTCTCAGATTGAAAAAGGAAACTACTCGCAGGATCGGTTGGTCGAGGAGCTTGGTCGAATCAAAGAAAGTGGATACAGAATCGCGAATATTGTCCGAGGCTTGCGGTCTTTTTCTGGAGATTTTGAAAAGGATGCGCTTATGACGGTAAATTGCCATCAGCTTTTCGCCGAAGTTTTGTCGCTGGTTTCTGAAAAGCTTAAGCTTGCCGGTATCACAATGTCGCTTTTAGTTCCGTCAGACTTGCAGATTCGCTGCCGATCAAAACACATCTCGCAAATCTTGATGTCTTTAGTGATGAATTCCTTTGATGCCGTCGCTAGCTTGCGCGAAAAATGGATCGAGATAAGAAGTGAAATTAGAGACGACAAAGTTAAAATTTATTTTACAGATAGTGGTACTGGTATCGATAAGGAAGTTGCCGATAAAATGTGGGAACCATTTTTCACCACTAAGGATGTTGGCAAAGGCGTCGGCCTTGGTCTGAGTGCTGCACTTGGGATCGCCAAAGATCACAGAGGAATGCTTTGTCTAAATCAAGATTGTAAAAACACCCAATTCATACTTGAATTGCCAATAAAGTAATTTGTCATGTTTGCATCAAGAATTTGTCATTTTCTAATGTGATAAAAAATAGATTTAATACTTTAAATTTATATTTTGTAAGCTGTAGACTTGGCCCGGTGACGTCCGGTGATTTACAAAATTACACGGGTGACTGCCAATTTTCTAGTTAGTTAAAGATGAATCTCTATCATCTTTAACTAATGCTTTCTGCATAGGCTCGTTTGTCGCAAGTCTCAAGATTTATAAAAAGCATTCGCCCATTGCTTTAACAAATGAAATCGGAACGTCACTATGAAAACACTTAGATTAAGTTGGCTCTTTTTTGCAGCCGTATATTTTTTATACTCCTTTGCGTTTGCGTCGTCTAAAAGTTGCTTTAAATTTTACCGCGACTCTAAAGCTTCGCTTCGCCAGTTAAGTTTAATCCAAAACCAAGCTGTCAAACTTTTAGACGAAGCTCGCGACGGTCGTCTGAGTTCAAATAGTCTAGAGGCCCTTGTTAAAACGCTTCCTGTGTTCGAGTCAAAATCAACAGACCGAGCAAATCAACTCAAGTATTTAAGCGCCTCTATATTAAGTGTTCCTGCTAAAACTATTGAAATAACGACTATTCAAGCAGAGGGCTCTGGAGAAGCTGAGGTATACCGAGTTTCAGACGGTAAGAATTCATTCATTTTAAAATTGTTTGCTGAAGAGGAATTAAAAGGAGCCCGTCGGTTTGTTCGTGAATTGGCGGCTCAGACTCAGTTTAAAGATACAAATGGAAAATCCGATTCAGAAGGTCTTCACGCGGCCCAGGCCCTTTCCGCTGGCCTGGCTAATATTGGTAATCGGCGAATGCCGTTTTTATTGTTGGAAGTAGCCAAAGGATTACCGTTCCAGGAGATGATCTACCAACTTGGGAATTCGAACGATATCGATTCCTTTGTTGATTCGGCAAATATCATCGGAAAACAAATTGCTCAATTTCATAAGGCACGGCTTAAGAACGATACTTCGCCCCGGGATTTTAAAAATGGGTATAAGCATATTAAAGAGGAACATTTCTCTAAATATCAACTTTGGGTGAACGATTCTCCCGAAGGTGTGAATCAAGTTCAGCAATTAATTGAAAAGGGTGTGGTTTCAAGCAGTGAGGGATTTTTGCTACGGCAGAAAATTGAAAATATAATGGTTGGTTATAAGTCTGCTCTTCCTAGCACCTTGGGGATGATTCACGGAGATTTAAAACCGGGAAATCTATTTTTTGATAGTGAACAAAAACGTGTGACCCTCATCGATTTAGAAACTCTAGCTAAAACATGGCATGGTTTAGCCGATCCTATTGAGGATATTGCCCGTCTACATGCTGGATTAGCGCGGCATGGAATATTAGCTGACCTATCGGAATCGGCTATTAGACGTTCTCAAGAAGCGCTTTTACGCGGCTATCTGGTTGAGCGTGGTGAAACGTATTCGTCAGTAAAAGCATCTTTTGATTTCTATGTGACTCGATACATTGGAGTTTTGCTACGACGAGGCGGTAATGGAATGACTGCCGCTCAAGAGAGAAGACTACTAGGCCAAATCATGCCTATTATGGATTTCTCAAGTGAGACCAAGAAAAAAATCGAAGCTATCTGGAGTTTGGAATCTAAAACATTCGAAGATGTAGAGGTGCTTGAACTTCCGGTTTCTATAAAAATAGGTCGCGAGTCAGCAGCGAGCCTGTATCTTTTAGCGCGTAAAAATTGGGAAGATTCATTTGACTCAAATTTGTTTCAAGAAATTTTAAAAAAGGCACAAAAGAATAGAACACTCAAAGAATCAGACTTGGCTTTACTGAAATCAGTTCGCAAGCAGTCTCGTTGGGTAAGAACTTCTTTTTTAGCTTTGGATAGCCGTCATGCGGTTCCTGGTGAAATCCACCAATTTGTGAAAATTCTTGGTGACCTGTGCGATGCGCTGGAAAACAAAGTTAAAAATTCTGTGGATTCTATGGCCAAGGACCTTCTGGCAATGACTCGTCAAAGAGGATTTGAAAGGTCTTTAAACCTATTTCGTCCGTCTACAGAGTCAGGAATATCGGACTATGTAGAAACGAGTTTCAAAAATATGCTGAAGTTAGTTGGTAAGAAAAGTTTGTCGGTCGACGCATTTCACGACCTACGGAAAGATATTTCTCGGCTACAGCAAGTGTTAAAGTTAGTCTATATTTCTAATTCTAGTTTAGAATTGAAATCCGTAATGGATTACGTCAATGTCCTCAATCGAATCACAAGAAAAATACATGACTCATTTGTTTCAGAGTCCTTAAAAGGGAAAATTGATTACAACAAGTCAAAAGTTAAAATGCCGGCTGAGTTGCCTGAAGCCATAAAAACTCTTTTAGACCGATTGGAGTATGGTCAAAAAACAGATCAAATTCCGGAATCACTTTTAAATCGGCTGGAAGAGTTATTAAGCCGTGCCTACGAAGACTACGATGTGTTTGATATCCCTGAATCTATCACGCTTTCGCTTACTAAAAAAGATGCCAAAGAAATGTTTGATATTGCTTACCTGTATTGGGAACAGACTTTCGATAAAGAACAAGTTTTGTCTAATTTGAATGAAGTCATCGGAGCTAAGTTCGAGCCGGAGAAAATTACCGCGGATCAAAAGGCTTATTTAAAATCTTTGCGTAAAAAAGCGATGGTTTTACGCTATTTATTTATGTCTTTGGACGTATCTCACCAGTCTCCAAAGCCTCTTGAATATTTCATTATAAAAATGGGTAAATTGAATGATTCGCTGGCAAACGGAACCTCGCATGCCGAGAATCTTGTGGTGCAGATTAGAGATCAGTTAAAAGCAGATTATTTGGCAGCATCGATTAAAAAATTTAAAGCAGATAGTTCATCTGGTATTCATGAATATTTGCAAAATCTAGTTCTTGATTTGCAACGAAGGATTCGTTCGACAAAGATGGAAGCGCGGGCCTATCACGAAATCAGAAAAGACATTCGGCAATTGCAGGGAGTTTTGCGTTTAGTTCAAGTTATAGAGCCTACTAGGCAATTAAATGACATTATTATTCGAATGCATAAGCTCAATGAAAGAACTGGGCAAATACATGATGAAATCGTCACAAACAATCTCAGACAAGCTGCCGACTATGACAGTGTTACTGTAGTTATGCCGGCGGAACTGGCTTACGAGCTAGATCGAATTATTGGAGTGATAGAATTTTAAACGACTTTAAAGTACGACTTAAAACGCTGAACCAGATCCTGTCCTAGATCTTATTTTCGTAAAACAGTAAGTAAACTAGGGAGAGACCAAGAAATCTGTACGTTTTGAAATATTCAAACTGGAATTATTTATATTAATTTCAATTCGGTATTTATTACCTGCCATTACGCCGTTAAATTGGACCGAATGTACATTTTTTCCATCGACTACGGATGAACTACCTAGAGAGGCATTGTTCATCAAAGTTTCTGTACCGGTGGACGAAATTTCATAAAACTTCACAACATGGTCTGACTGTAATGACGAAACAAATTTCAAACTGACCGTATTGTTAGCAATTACTTTTTTGCCGACAATCATATACTGAGGATCGGACGAATTTAAAATCGTAAGACTGTTCACAGCGCATGGATCTATTTCCTCATCAGGTAGTAAATAGTTTCTATTAGGAATAATGCTCCAGCCGTTATTGACCAAATATGCATACTCGCCCGAAACCGAGTCCTGATCGATAGGTTTCATTGAGTTCGTACCTTCACCAGGCTTGCTAACGGTCATATTTGAATTTGAACTACCGGAAAAAATATTTCCCGAGCCATTCAATTCGCAACCTTTAATATTATCATCGGCAGGCAAAGTCGCCCCCACATATTTGAACATCAGAACGTTTGCAATGTGAACCCTTGGGCCTTGATAGAAATAGACGTTCAATTTAATTTTGGAGTCTTGATTAGGAAAGTACAAATAACTTTTATCGTTTTGACATTGAAAACGAGTCGAGTGAGTACCGTCGTTGTTTAAAACTTCGACCATTTTGCCATCGCCAGCGACATCCGCTTCAACAATAGTTCCGTCATCTGACGCCGACGCTAGTTTATAATACCCTGGTCTGTCGGCTGTCGACAGTTGCAGCAACGTTTCGTACTTAACACTGAACCATTCGTTTAGTTTTTGATTATTTTTATCTTCTAAATATTTACCAGGTGCATAGAAAAATCCAGCATCGAACGCAATAGGTGTTACGCTGATATCTTTAAAAAAGATTGGATTGTCATATTTTGAAATAAGTGAACTATTATTTGACCAATAATTTTTAGCGCCTAAACTTTTCGCAAAATTTAGTTCGTCATTCGTACTTGGTGTTACGTAGCGCAAAGACGCTTTTAGACCATTACGTCCATTTGAGGATTCTTCGCTATCTGTAAACGGCTCGCAAATGTAACCTTTAAGTTCCGAGACAGTTACTGAAAGCTCAGGGTCTATTATAGGAGGATTCGCCACCACGGGAGGTGTATACAGCGGAACATCGGGCGTCTTACCAGTCGCCCCATCATCACCACCGTTTTTCAACGTGCTCGCTGATTCAGAGACTACAAGTTGGATATCGCCTGTCTGTCCGCAGTTCTGATAGAATACAGACGTGAACGAAAATAGAATACACATGAGTACAATTTTGAGGTGTCTTGGTTTCATCGACATATGAAAAAAATTTTACCACACAACTTCGTTCAAAATATACTTATGGCTTTATATTGTTTCATAGTAGGACGTTATAGTATCGATATGATTCTGTTCCACTTGGAATTCTAAAGAATCTTGATTGCCTTCTAATTATTTACCGTACCAATTGAAAACGTTGAACCAGTGCTTGTCCTAGATCTTCTTTTCGTAAAACTGTAAGTAGGTCTATGCATTCAAACTCTTCGTCAAAAGCGGGCACGCTGACTATTTTAACTCCTAATTTTAAATAAGACTTTAATAGGGACGGAATCAGGTCTTCAGCTTCCTTGCTTTGGGCTTCATTTAAGCCCTTGCTGAAATAATCATTCCAGCCTTTAAAATCGGACATGGCGTATTTTTTTGTGGGCTGACTCAGTGATACGGAAGGAACTTGTCCGTTCTCAAATAGATATCTATAGATGAGGGCAGCCTCACGCGTACTGGTGACCTTAAGACTCGAACATCCAAATAGAACTTTGGCGTTGCAAAGATTCATATACTCAGCAATTCCTCGCCACAGTAGTGAGATGACCGAACCTTTTCGAAAGTCTTTGTGAATACACGCGCGACCCAGTTCAAGAATCGGCCCTTCTTGCGTTAACAAAGAAGAAAGATCAAACTCATGGGCCGTGTAGGATTCTTTAGAATTGGTCGAGCAATTTAGTCGATACGTTCCGATAATTTTATCTGTTGGACGATGTATTATTATCAAATGATCAAAATAGTAGTCGAACTTGTCAAAATCTAGCCCATTGCCGTCTAATCCGCGAAACTCATTATTGAATACCTCATGTCTTAGTTTGAAGCTTTCAATCAGCTGTTCAGGGGTTTCAGCCGTCTGGATTGTGTAGGAGCCTAACTCAATATTGAGTTTTACTTTTACTTGGAATTTATGGACACGATTCCATCGAAGCTGAGTCGAGTTTTTGATTTGGTCTATAAGTGCCAACATGTATCCGCCCTTATAAAGGAGTTTTAAAAAGTCCGTGTATCGATAGCGTGAAGCATTCTGATAGTAATGTCTCGTCAGGATTTCGTCAGCGGAATGTAGTCGTCCTGACACAAATAAAAAACAGGATGAACAATTTTTAACTTATCATAATTAACTATGATAAATATGAGCGCCGTCGGCAATTCGATATGGCAGACATGGTCAAGAGGACTTTTGAATGTATAAACTTCTGTTAAAAAACTAACAAGATCTGCACTTGATAATTTAGTCCGTTTCTTACACTGTTCGAATCCATGCAGAACAAATTATCAAATCAGTTTTTAATGGCGGCGCTTAAAATTGGCGGATCCTATTTGTCATGTGGCGGAAGTATCTCAAATCTCGAAGAGAGTTTAACTCGAGCGAGTGTTCATTTTGGGCTTAATGCATCG
>CAZCHT010000073.1:0-22919 GCA_964498705.1 uncultured Bdellovibrio sp.
AGCTCTAACAGCTTCAGTATTGCTAATGGCCTGCAACCGTCATCACGATGATTTGCAGATCGACCAAAACAATGAAACTAAAAGCGACTTCTATATCGCGACAGAAGAAAACCCCAAAGCCAGCGCCGATCAAATGCGCAAACAATTGAGCCAGTTCTTCCTTGTTGAGCAGTTCACCGTAGGCGCCAATGATTCTATGATCAAAGCCTTAAAAGTCAATCCCCCGGGTGGAGTTCTATTTTGGAATGGCGGTGGCGATGATTCTGAAAAACTAAAAGCCTCGATTCAGGCCTATTCTGTAACAGCGAAAAAACTGGGTTTAAAACCACTTTTATTCTCTACCGATTACGAAGGCGGGGCTTACAGCAAAACACCGTTTCACTCGTTTATTCCGGGCGTTCAGCGATTTTCTAAGGGGTTTACCAAACTAGCCCATCCACGCTGGTTAGGTGAATCGATTAAAACGTATGGGATGGAGCTATGCCGCCTGCATGGGAAATTGATCGCTAAAGAACTTAAAGTCGTCGGTATCAATTACCCCCTATCAGTTGTGAGTGATCTAGCCACGCAAGCATTGACTTCGATTCGTGGTATTTCTAAAGATGCCTCTAAAGTTTCCGACTGCGTAGTTGAAATAAACAAACAGTTTATTCAGCAAAAAGACATTATTTTTGTAACGAAGCATTTTCCAGGCATTGGCCTTACCCGCGGGGATACTCATGAGGGTGTAGTGACGTCAGACGTGACCGATCCTGCGAAATTGTTATTGCATTTAAAACCGTTCGACGACTTGATTAAGTCTACCAAAACTCAGGAGCATGAAGAGAGTCTAAGTATCATGACCACGCATGCGAAATTTATGGGCTATGATCCGAACAATTTGGCAACCGAATCACGCATTGTGGCTCATGGTTTGTTAAAAGAGAAAATGCAGTTTAACGGCCTTGTCATCAGCGATGCGATGTGGATGGGTGACTACGGTCAATTGCAAAGTATAGATTTAATGCCGGTGTATTTAAATGCATTCATCTCCGGTATGGATTTGCTGATGATTCCAGGAAGTCGATTCAAGGAATCGGTTGCGTATTTTCGCCGAGTGTTTGATAAAAAAATAACGGACGATGAACGATTGAAACTGGTTGAAAAAATGCAATTGAGGTTTGATGACATTCACTCGCTGTTCATTGCGCGCGTTCAGGAAGCGATCTATACTCATCAAGCCGTTCGCGGTGCTGTAAAACATCCTCATGAATTTATCGAAGCTTTGACTCCCGTTGAAACTACAATCAAAGATCAAGAACGTTACTATGAAATTCTGAAAGCGTTAGGAGATTAATTTGAAAAGCTGCGGTAGGAAATTAAGTAGGCAGTTTCTCGAACACGTTTAGCTATTGAAGCCGAAGTTCGACTTCAACTTCGCCGTCCGCGATCATTTTTAATTCTTTGGCAGCGGCATAAGATAAATCGATTACCCGGCCGGACGAAAATGGCCCACGGTCATTGATTCTGACCGTCACTGTCTGTCCGGTCGCTTTGCTATGAACGACGACCCGGGTCCCAAACGGCAAAGTTTTATGTGCCGCAGTCAGATCGTACATATTAAACTTCTCACCACTGGCTGTGCTGCGGCCATGAAATCTTTCCCCGTACCACGAGGCATTGCCCGTTTGGAAAAATGTACCCTTTGGCGTGGTCGAGCACGACAGTAAAAACAGTGTCAAAAGCATAAGTCCGCCGACAAAGCGAAGGGTTTTAATCATAGCTATCTATCGGCAAAAGCACGCATTCACTTTAACATCGTTTGGTTTTCGGGCTGCTTAGAATTGAGCCAATTTCCAGTGTCTTAGAGCAAACTGTGTAGGAAAAACTTGCACAAATAAAGTCGCCTAAAGCCATTGCCCTAACATTGGCATTGACCTTTATATATCGCTTCTTTAAAAGATTCTTAACAATGGGTCTAAATTAAAGGGGGAGAGTTATGTTCTCTAATGCAGTTAAGATGTTGATTTTAGTTTCGATTGGTATCAGCTCAGCAAGTCTGGCTGTTTATCTTCCACCTAAAACAATTCCGGCCAATGAAGTTCAAAATACAATTCGCGTAATGAGCTACAATGTTGAAAATCTTTTCGACACAGTTCATGACCAGGGTAAAAAAGATTACGAATTCTTACCTAATAGCAACCCTGAAAAAGTTAAATTTTGCAAAACTGAACCAGATCCAAAACGTTGTATGTCTGTTGACTGGACACAGCCTCGTTATGTTCAAAAATTAGCTCAAATTAGAAATGTATTTGCGGCGATCCCAGGTGGATTTCCACAAATTATGGGACTGATTGAAATCGAAAATGAAAGCGTAGTTAAGCAACTAGCTTCGGTTCTTGGTTTCAAAAGCCAAGTGACTGCCAACGGACCGGACGAGCGCGGTATTGACGTAGCTTTGATGTACAATGAATCAGCGAAATTAAAATTTGTGAATGCAAATTCAATTCGTTTAGATGCTTCAAAAGTGGGTAAACCTACTCGTGATATCTTGGAAGCTAACTTCAAAGTATTAACAAGCACTGGCTGGCAAGCTTTATCAATCTATATGAATCACTGGCCTTCACAGAATAATCCAGTGCAATCTCGTATTGTAGCAGCGCAAACTCTGGCGCCGATCGTGAAAGCGAAAATCGGCTCTGGCGCGCATGTGATCGTAATGGGTGATTTCAATACGGTATCGAGAGACAATCCAAATCCACTTAATTTGTTTTCTCAAGCAGCAGGCGTTTATGATTTAGATGCCGTTTTTAGAAAGAATGCGCCGACATCAGGAATCAACTTGGCGTTAGTTCCTAACGGAACTTATTTCTATCCAGGCAGCAACAATCAACCAGCGTTGTCATGGGATGTGTTAGATCATTTCTATGTGTCTCCTTCTATGGTGACTCGCAGTTCAATGATCGTTGATTGGTCAAGCTATCGCATATTCTCGCACCCAGGTTTGACGACCTCATATAAGTACAAGTCAGGGCCTTACGCAGGAAATACTGTGAACGATGTTCCATTCCGCTATAATCATATGGCAGATAAACCAGCGCAAGCGGGTTACAGCGATCATTTTCCAATTTTGTTAGATATTAAACTTTTATAGTTTAAATTTAGAGAGAAAATTTGTTTATAGAGAACGGCGACTAACAGGTTGCCGTTTTTTTTGTTTTTCCCCTTGATTTAATTAGCGTTCTAACGAAAAACCAAGACTGAAGACGCGGCGGACGTATCGGATTATTGAATCCCAACTTAAGTTTTGCAAAAGTCTCAATTCGGGAAAAAAGCGTGCTAAGTAGCTGATGAGCGGTTGTTTTTGGAGCAAAAAATCTACTGTCTTCCTTTAAATCAATAATTTTTTACACTTCGTAAGTCGTGGTAACGCCGAAGGAAATTCGTCTAGTCTCAAATAAAAGCTAAAGTGTTACTCTGTTGTGACGATTACTATGTTGTGAATATATATCAGCGTATAACAAATTTTATTAGCAAAAAACTTTCAAAAATAGGTTTGATCATGTTGCTTAGCATGATTATTCCATCGGCAAGTTTTGCTCAATTTCGCGAAGAAATTGCATCATTAGAAGATAAATACGAATCACGTGCACGAGCGGTGTTAAATACGGTCCTTAAACCCTACGAATATTCACTGGTTGTTGCTGTTGATATCGATCGCGATGAAGAGCGTCTGAAAAATTTAGAAGGCGAGTACGAAAAAAATCTACTTCCCGGTATGCCCGGTGCTGCGGGTTATGAAACTCCAGCGTTAGCAAATCAATTATATGAATTAAAAACAAAAGTCGAAGTTCATTTAGTAGTGAATGAAACCGTCAGCAAAGAGCGTCAAGAAACTGCGGGTACATTGTTAAAAATGAAATTGCGTCTTGAAGAAAAAAATGGCGATACATTAACAATCGTAAGATCAAAATTGCCATCTAATTCAGATGAAGAAAATCCAGTTGAAAAACTACCCGAGCTATCTTGGAAAATGTGGGTTCTGATCGTTGTCCTTGGATTGTTATTCTTGTCAGGCATGTTCTTCTATTGGAGTCGTCGCAATACGAATGAATATAAGAAAGATGATGAACAGCAACGAGATAAAAAAGATGCTCCTAAAAAAGATAAAGACGACGAGCAAGTTGCCGAAGCGCCAGCAGCGGCGACGCCTTTTGACATTGAATTAGATCCAAGTGAAATATTATTTGAAAGTAAACAGCAAATCCTGTCGCTAGCTACTCAGTATCCACAAGCTACGATCCAGGCTTTAAGTGAACACTTTCAAAAAGGTGAAGAGAACGATATTCTATTAATGTGCGAATCGTTTGGTTTTGAAGTAGCGAAGAAAATATTCGCAGATTTCTCGCCGCGTATTTGGGGCCGTTTAGGGTATTTATTAGTTCAAAGATCAAGTGTTCCAAAAACAACGGAGTATTCTGAAGCCGTCGCAACGTGCGGTCGCGTAATTCTTAAGAAGTTTTTGGAAATCGGACAGGACGATACAAAAAATCCATTTGGTTTTATTTGGAAATTGAATCCATCGGATCGTATGAATCTATTAAAAGGCGAATCGGCATCGAATTTGGCTATGGTTTGTTTGTATTCAGACAAGCAGCAAATGGCTGACCTGTTTGAATCGATTTCATCGGATCAACAAGAAGCAATTACGATGCATATTGTTCGGTTAGAAAAAGTTTCAGACAGTGTTCTGAAATCAGTTTCCGAAACATTGATTAAAAAATTAAGAGTAATTAAAGAAAATCCAGAAATGGTTACGAATGGTGTTGCGATTGCAGCTGATCTGTTGAAAGCATTGGCGCCAGAAAAAGAACTTACTTTCTTTGAAAAAATGCGAGTTGAAAATCCAGAGCAAGCAGAAAAGGTTCGTCGTTTTACGTTGATGTACGCGGATATTATGTATGTTCCTGGTGACATCATTGCAGATATGGCTTCATTATTAGATCTAAACGTTATTGTAATGGCCCTGCGTAAAGGTCACGAAGAAGTTAAAGGTCATATTTTGTCATCATTGCCTCCTAAGAAAGCGTTGATGATTGAAAAAGATTTAAAATATATCGAATCTAAACCTACTGATAACCAAGTAGCTGTGGCTAAACGTGCAATCGTCACCGAGTTAATGGTAATCATGCGTGCCCGCGGAATCGAAGTTGAAACAATTATCCCAATTGAAACAAGTGGAAAAAAACAAACCGTTAGAGATGTGAGTCAAGGAGCTGCTTAATTGAAAGCTTTATTTGGTTTTGCTATCTTAGCTATATCACTACTGGTGACGTCGTGCTCTGACTCCGGAGTTCAGGGTACTAGTTTGTATAGTGCGTTTAAGGGCTTGCAAAAAATTACTCCTATTAGTCCGACGTCAGTGAAGTTGACTTGGGGATTAGATTCGAAATACACCGAATATCGCTTATATGAAAATCAAGGTTCAAACCCAATTCGTACAGAAACATTTTCGACGGCAGTTATCAGTAACTTGCAGGCGGGCTCTACGTATTCGTATATGGTCTCTGGCTATTCTCCAACTGAAGGTGAAGCCTTCTTGGGCGATAAGCAAACGGTAACAACCTATTCGCGTTTCGACGGGGTCGATGCGGCGGGTGTTGCGCTTAAGTCATCTTCGGAAGTTAAATTAACTTGGACATTGAACGCAGCTACTGCCAAATATAAAGTGTATTATAAAAAGCAAAATTTAACTTGGAACTTCACTAGTCCGACCTCGATCCTTGAAGGTCAAAATGAATATTTAGTTTCAAATTTGTCGTCGGGACAAACCTATTGTTTTTTTGTGGTTGCCGAATATTTAGATGGTACATCTGAACCCGCAATCACGGATACAGCCGCTGTCGATGCAAAAGCTCCATGTCAGCAAATTACAACTCAGTTAGTTGGTTTGCCGTCAGTGAATATCAACAACGTTGTTCCGGGAGTGTTTCCATGGTTCTGGGCATCGAATGGTGATGCATCTTACAAAACTGAAGTTTATGAATATGACACTAATATCCGCGTCGCTTCACGTACCGGTAATGGAACGTTTCGCTCGTTCGTAAACACATCTCAAGGTACTAAACGATATTATGCACTAGTTACTGATCCTGCAAAAAATGTGGCCAAGATTGATGTGGGTTCTGTCGGTACTGTAAATACAGATAAAGTATTTATTCGCAGCTTAAATTCGACTGGACCATTAGGTCCCGTGTATCCACCAGTTTTGGCGGACGGACGTGGCCAACAAAATTTAGGTAATAGCATTGTGTCAGGCGATTTTAACTGTGATGGACTAACTGATATCGCGGTAGGATCCTACACTTCGGTGCCATTTGCGACGGATCGACACTACTCTGAAATTGGATCAGTGTCTGTCTACTATTCTTGGCAACCACCATCCTATGTGGATCCTGGCACCGGCAACGTAGTCACGCCACCAATCGAATTAAAAACAAATTTGGCGCCGTCGGCGTCAGCTACATTTCCAAACCCTCAGCTGATTACCTATCCCGTCACAGTGGCGTCTGTTAAATTAGGTCGCAAATTGGCCGTTGGAAACTTCAACGGCGATTGTTTTAACAGAAATGATCAAGATGAAGCTCATCCAGAGATCGTTCGCGGTCAGTGTGATGCAGTTAATATGAGCTTGTATTTACCATCTCCTACAAAATATCAAAAAGTTCGTAAGTGTGATGACCTTGTTGTTGGTTCGGCTGCGGGCTATTTTTACGTTTTGTTTGGTGACCCAAATGACGGTCTAGTTACAGGTTCGATGTCTAACACAGCCGGTGAGGATGAGTTAACGTGTGATGCTTCGTCGTCAACGTGTCGTGCTGCCCGCTATAAAGTTCCCGCTGGCTATACGTCTCTTAATTTTGCTAAAGCTATTACGGGTGGAGACTTCAATAATGACGGTTACAGTGATATTGCTGTATCTGCAGATATCGCAACTCGTACTGACATTTTAGTCTATCGCGGATCACCACAAGGGGTCGTTCCTTATGGCAATTCTAAAGCGCATGCGAGTATCAATCCACTGGTTGGAGTAAGCACTACAGCGATAAGTTATATTCCGCTAGCCAACAAATCTAACGTTGAAATGACGAACACCGATGATTTTGGTGTTTCATTAGCGACTGCGTATAATTCGCGTCGTTGTGTGAATAACTCGCCGGCGGGATATGTGTTTCGTATAAGTAATATTCCTCAAAAAAATGGTTATCAATTTACTAAATGTGATGATCTAGTTATTGGAGCTCCAGGGCGTTCATCTGACCGCGGTTCTATTTTTTCTTGCAAAGCGACGACTCATTTTGGTAGCGCCGATCCTCAACGGATTTCAACGTGGACGTGCCAAGAACATTTTCCAAATGATGTCGGTGCGCAGGCAGCTCGTTACGGGTTTTCAGTGATGGGTGTTCCGAATCAAAATGGTTATCCTATGGCTTCACAAATTCGATCGGCAAGTGCTTCGAACGCGTTGCCAGATGTGACGGGTGCCGTGTTCGTTGGTGCTCCCAATGCGACTGTTTCTACATATACCTCGGCTGGAAAAGTTTATGGTTATTACGTAACTCCAACCAGTTCCGATTATTCTACTGGTGGGATACAAGGTGTCTTGGGTAACGGTGGACACAATGCGAATGCGGTCAATGCTATTCCCTGTGATGCGACTAACACAAACGTGACCATTGGTTCATTGCGCGCGTGTGAGCATCAAATTATTACGGCCTCTCCCGTTAATGCTAATGCTCAATTTGGTTATAGCTTAGGAACGATTCCTGATCGTGTAACTGGCGTTGATCCATGGATGCCAATGCTAGCGGTCGCTGCTCCGTATAGAAATACGACGGATGAAAATGGGTATTCGATTGCGCAAACAGGTACCGTGTTTTTATTCCGCGGTGATTTGTCTACATTTATGAATAACATTGATGGTGCGGAAACAATCACAGCACCAAAATACAACGCCGATGCTCCACCGCCATCAACTCCGGCGTCTAATAAAACTTGGTATTCTGGTGGTATCAGTCCTTACGGTCCGACTATCATTTATCCTAAAGGTCTTGCGGCTAGCGCACTTTTTGGTAAAGGTGGTATTGTCGGAGGCAGTTTCAACGGTGATGCGTATGCTGACGTCATTTCGACCGCGATGGATCAAAATCTGCCAAGTTCTGCCAATGGCGGCGTGTATGGTTTCTACTCAAGCCAAGGAACGTTCACTCCTTCTGTGAATGTGCCCGATGTAAAAATTGATGATAATCATAGTTTAGAAGGTAACTATCGTTTTGAAGAAGCCCAAGTTATGGGTGATGTTAATGGCGATGGTTATGATGATGTCGTAAGTCACTTGAATAACAATGGTCGCTGGTTATTCGTAATTTATTACGGATCTGCGGGTGGCCTGGTTAAAACTCCAGATCCTAGTTTTAATGCGACGGGAACACAACCGCGCTTAGTGAAATCTATTTCAGATTCAGGTTTAGGAAAAAATATCTATCGTATCGGTGATAACAACGCCGATGGTTTTGATGACCTTTTGGTTTTCGGAAATAATGCGAGTTATATTTATTTTGGTTCTTCGTCGGGCTTAGTGGTAAATACGGAACCAGATATTTCTCCGATTGGTAAAAATCCACTTAAGTTTGCTCTGAGTGGCGGGTCGATTCAGTTTCACAATGCAACAGGTGTTGATTCCTATCCAAATTCTTTAGATAGCTCTGGTTTTAATAGTTATGTACAAGCGGTGACGTTTGGTCGCTTCAACGATGATGAATATAGTGACTTTGCGATTCGCAACGGTGGAACATTGAGTGTTCCGGCCGGTGTCCAAAATGCTAACTTGTCCTACACGACTTCGGGTAACGTGATTGTTGTTTATGGCGGAGCGAATGGCCCCAACACCAATCGTATTACAGGAAAAATAAATTTAACAGATAGCACAGAGGTTGTTGTGGATAACCCATGCGACTCGGCTACTAAGTTGTGTAAAGTTCAAGTTTTAACTTCGCCTGAAGTGGCAACGAACGGCGCATTTGGTTTTGCAATGGCAACACGTAAAGGATTAAACACGGCCACTAGCGATAGCGTTGATGGATTGTTAATTTCTAATCCGACATATTCTTCAGATGAAGGGCGGGTTTACGTTTACAAAGGTTCTATTCGCGGAATCGACGTGGTTCCAATTCAAAAACTGGCCCCACGTGATTTAGGCACTTATTTCGGATATTCAATTATAGAGGCGGGCGATATTAATAAAGACGGTTATTTAGATGCTGTTGTTAGTAATGGCTCAGTATCTGGTGTTGCTGGAGTGATCGCATTTTACGGAGCAAAAGTTGGCGGCCAGAATGCCTATTTCGGTGCTGGTGTATTGAATTCAACAAATTTTTGGGCGGCTCCAGCTATTAACGATAATGATCGTCACATTGCTTCGACAAGCCCTCGTCCTCAAGTGATTATGCCTAGTAACGTTATTAGTGGCGATTATTTAGGTCGCGGAATGGCGGCTATTGGTGACTTCAATTTAGATGGCTACGCCGATGTCGCGATCAATGTTGCCAATGGTGATTTTACCTTGAGTGGTACGCTGGATGAAACTGGTTATATTATGATTTATTTCGGCAGTGATACCGGTCTGCAAAGTATGGATACAACGGCGGGGATTCCGTTGTCACCAACTCCGTATCCACGATGTTTTAGTGGTGCGAGCCCGGTGTGTGAACCGTTCCAGGTTTACTTGCCAAATGTGATTGCGTACGAATATTCGACGATGGGTCTTAGTTCCGTCGGAGATATTAATGGGGATGGGTTAGTGGATGTCGTTGTTGGGGGATTCGGTAGGAATCACCCGAGTGGCAAAGCAGTGTCGTCGGGAGTTTTCTATGTCCTTTACTAGAACAAATCTCTTACGAATTATTTTTGTAGTGATTTCTGCATTGGCCTTAGTTTCATGTAATGGCGGAGGTGTCCAGTCGGGCTCCGTCGTTCAAAAATTCACAGGTATTGATGAAATTGTTGTTCAGTCTCCGACATCTGTGAAGTTAACGTGGAGCAAATTATCAGACGTAAAAGAATACAAAATTTATACAAGTTCAAGTTCAACACCTTTGGCTACTACGACCTTAGATTTCTTCGTCGTGAGTGGGCTAACTCCAGATAGTCACTATACATTTAAGGTGGTGGGTGTGGCTGATGCGGGTCAGTTCGGTACGGACCGCGAATTAGTAGTTTCTACTTGGCCACGTTTCACAGGTTTAAAGTCGGCAGCATTGATTGATAGTAGTTCAGCCGAATTAAATTGGGAATATCAATACAAACCACAAAAGTACCAAATTTTTTACAAAAAAGGTTCTGCTCCAACATCTGCGAATACTAACGCATGGAAAAATCCAAATGTTGAAACGTCAGAGAATCGCGTGGTTATTTCTGGATTAGAAGGATCGAGTACTTATTATTTTATAGTTCACGCTGTTTATCAAGAAACAGAAGTTGAAATTACGTCAAATACATTGTCGGTGGCAACGCCGGCGGGTTTTGCAGCTCCCGTGTACGCCTTATTTCCGATCTCTATTGGTAGCTTACCATCTATTTCTGTAGCACCTGTTCCTGATGCAAAGCACGCAGTCAATTTTTTCAAAACAACGGTGTTGTGGAATGGTGTACCTATATCTGATCCACTCGTAGGAAATGGTAATATCGTATTATCTGCCGATTCTCATTTGCCATTAGGTAAAATTTCAGACCTGTCTTTAAAAGTAGTTTACGAAGATGGAAATTTGTCAGAATCCATGTCGATTCCTGGTTTGTCGACGTTTATTAAAGGTATCCCTACGCATATTGAGAAACCAGCGGTTTCCAACCTTGGAAGCGGCACTTCCTATATGGGTAAAGCGTTAGCCGCCGCCGATTTCAACTGCGATGGTATCGATGATTTGGCTATCGGTGTTCCTGATATCAGCTTGGCTAATTTAGGTGTTAAAAATCTAGCAGCCGGTGCCGTATTTGTTTACTATTCAAAATTTGATGCGGGTTCAAACTCATATCACTTAAACACATCGGGTACTCCAAGTATTTCACCAGTTAAGCCCGGTGAAGATCCACAAATTATCACCTTCGATGATTTAGCTATTCGAGAGCGTTTTGGTTCTTCATTATCTGCAGGTAATTTGAACGGTGACCAGAATGGTTTGAATGGTTGTGCTGATTTGATCGTGGGTGCACCTTATGCAACTAACACGATTGGCACTTCCACTAATTTTAATGGTGCGGCCTATATTTTCTACGGCAGTACAAAGGGCCTCGCAGCGCCAAATCACGTTTCTGATTTGCCAACGAATACATCAACCTGCAATGGTGATTTGCAAGCTTCTATTTGTAGTCCAGTGAAAATTTTTGAAGATCCTTCTACTGTTCCATCGGGTCTGACGGGTTCTCAGTTAGGTTATACTAGCTCCGGAAATATCAATTATGGTTTTGGAACATCGGTTTCATTTATTGGTGACTTCAATGCGGACGGATATGACGATGTGGCTGTTGGGCAACCGTATTCACCGTTTGACGGCCAAGTTCCTGGTTATAATACACACAACAAGATTATCGAACAAGTTGGATCCGTATTGATTTTCTTTGGTTCTAAATATGGATTAGGTTACGAATATCCAACCGCTGGTGCGACGCCATCTGCATTTGATTACAAAGTTAGATATTTAAAAATTTATCCGCCAGTTCCTATCTATGGAGCTCGATTTGGTTTTTCAGTTTCTGGTGGGGCTGATGTCGATGGTAGCCAAAAAGTTCGTTTGGCTGACGGAAGTTTAGCTGGCGGTGGTGATTTAATTATTGGTGCGCCGGGCTTTAACTATATTGATTACACAACAAATAGTCCTCTTAAAAATAAAATTGATACGACTCCAGATGCTGCGGGCATCTTGCGACATGTATCTTCGCTCGGCTGGTGGCAACCATCGGCATCGCAGAGTTTAACGTCAGCAAGTAACTATTATGGATGGCCGCAAGGTGGCACTTCTGTCGGAGCCGCATTTGTGTATTTTGGACGTGGTGGTGTTACGGCCCCGTCTATGGCAAATATCGAAGTTCCCTCACGGGCGGTTTTTTGGCAGTGTGGTCGCCGTGGTCTGAGCAGTTCGGAACACTATTCGTGTTTGGTTGATAATTCGAATGTCAAAATGTTGGTCCCTCGCGATCCAGCCTCAAGAAACTTTGGTTCTGCAGTGGCGCTTGTTGGCGACAAATCACGCTTCAAAGTTCTTTCAAACAACTCAGTTCCATTGACAGATACGGACCCTAACTCGTCCGTACCTAGACAATATTTTTCTGATCCAAATCGTGATGGGTATGCTGATATTATCGTAACGGCACCGAATACGACAGTGGGTGGTAAAGCAAACGTTGGTGTTATTCATGAATTTTTTGGAAACCCAGATCGGGCTTTTAATCCAGCTGATTTATATAATTTGTATTCAGATTCTACAGCAACTAACGACTATAGAATTAACGATCCAACGTGCACATCATTCTCAGTAGTGTCGGTAGCATCTAAGAAAAATTGTGCACCCGTTGTGATCCGATCTGGCTCTTTAGCTGATGGTTCATTGATTGGTTATAGTCAAAATCAGATCGCTGTTGGTGATGTTACGGGCGATGGTATCAAAGACGTGGCCATTGGTGACTCGGGTGACTTTGTTAATGCGGCTGGTTCTGGTGCAGCACTTATTTTTACAAGTACAGCGGGACTCGGTGTAACGCCAACGTATAAAAAATTATATAGTTTCTCTGCCGATGCGGGTGATTCTTTAGGACGATCCGTAGCGCTAGGAAACTTCAATGGTGATTTTAATTCGATTTCTCCTCCTGATGCCGCGACGATTGTACCCACTGTGTTCCCTTATTTTGACGTTTTTGCGGGTGCACCTAATGACGAAGTTTCTCATTTTGGTGGTGGCGCCGTGTATGGCTTCTTAAGTACAAATACGTCATTACCATCGATCGTTAGTAATCATAGTATTCAAATTACTGAAAACTTTGCGTCGTTCCAAGATTACGGTTTAGGTGAAACACGCCTAGTGGGTGATGTGAATGGTGATGGCTACGATGATGCCGTTTCAAAAATCAATGGCGTTTCCTCAACCGGGCAAATCAGTTATGATGCCGCTATTTACTATGGATCTTCCATCGGCTTGATCACTACAGAATTTTGTTTAAATAATGCGAGTCGTGTGTTTAGTGGATCGGCTCCGGATACTTCGTATTGTTATCCATCGGTTGTGCCTACTCAAGGTGTGACAAGCATAGATATTCAGTTGCCTCAGAAAATTCTTCGCCCAGCCAATTTGGACCCTTTGTGGGCTTACGTTGGAATTTCGGCAGAGGATATTAACAATGATGGTTTTGATGATGTTTTATTTATTCCAAGTTCTAGTGCCACGAACAAAGCATCTGTCGTGTATTATGGCGCGGGTGGTGGTTTACAAAACGTTGTGGATCCATCTTGGCAACCGGCTGCGGGCGATCCTCAAATCGTATCGCAAGTGTTTGCATTAAATCAGAACTTTGATGCTGATGAATTTAGTTCTCGCGCGAATAATCTTCGTATCCCATACCTTGCCGCGGATTTTAATCAAGACGGGTATGCGGACTTGGCGGTCGGTATGCCTTTTGATTACGGTCCGACAGTAAATAAAACAACGGCATTGCAGCCACAATCCGGTTATCCGAACACGGTAGCTAACGGTAACGGCTGGGTATGCGGTACGGATACATTACCAGAGTGTACAAGTGGGCAAGGGCCTTGGCAGCATGGTACGATTCGAATTATATATGGATCAAATCGGGGTTATCAAACGCCGCGTAACAACAATTATTCTGGTGATATCAACCCGGGTAATGCGTCGGTGATGAATATGCTCGATTCAGAAACGGGCGCAACTAAACCGTGCGCAAGCAACTCAGTCGCAGATCCAGTGTGTAAAGCCGCGTATATGAACAACCCGGTATTTGAAAATATCAATTACGGTTTCACGGAACTCAGTCATCAGTTTGGTGCCGCATTGGCCGCTGTTGACGTGAATAAAGATGGTTACCCAGATTTATTGGTGGGTGCTCCCGGTTTTGAAGATATCAGTTGCTGGCACAATGGTTCGGCAAATAGAAACTATGGCCGCGTGTATGTAATCTACGGTGGTGATCGTGGTTTATTAGCTGGCGGACAATATGAATATTATAATCGTACGTACACGGAAAGCTGTCCTGTAGCGCCAGAGAATGATCCAGGCACAGGTTTGATGGTGGGTTCATCTAAAGTACGCGCGATTGCCCCTGTGTTAACGACCTATGGATCGGGCGGCAATACAACGGGTCGTGCGTATGGTAAAGCAATTACAACCGCGGGCGATGTAAATGGCGATGGTTACGGAGACTTCGCGGTGGGGACACCGGATGAATCGTTGCCGTCGGCCTCTAGCATTGGTGCTGTGTATATGTACTATGGTCCTTTGTGCCCAGCGGATAATGAATCCAATGTGTCGTCGGCATTTCAAAAACAAGATGCCTTTACTCAGAATTTGAATCGACAAATGTATTACTTAGGCCAGGCCCCGGCGGGAGTTGCTGCTACTGATATTTTTAATGGTGCGTTGTCTCCGACACTCACTGCTTCGTGTTTCCGTGGATCGGGATCCACAATGAAACCGATGCCACAAAAATTCTATGTATTTGGCGGCGTGGATAGTCAATATTGGGGCTCGACATTGATTGGTAATAAAGTATCTAAAGGCGACTTTAATTTGGATGGCTACGACGACATTATTGTTGGAAGTCCATACACAAATGACATTTCTCGCGATTTAACTAACATTGGTAATGGGGTTGTTTATTTTGGTAGCTCTCGTGGTTTATTTACAGCGGAATATCCGAACTCATCGGTGACTGTAAATGCCAATTTTCAAGCGCGACCATTTATAGTTTTACCATCACAGTTTCCTTCGGAATCTAAGTTCTTTTTAGGTAATAGTTCTGTCGGCGATGTGAACGGCGATGGTACGATGGATATTATGGGAACGTCTAAGTTTTATAACGGGGCAGGAACTTTTAGGGGTATCAATTTAGGTTCATTTTTCCTGTTTTATTAACAAGTGGAATGTAAAATGAAAAAGGTAATCACCAAGCTATTTTTGTACGTTAGCGTGCTATGGTTGATCGTATTGGCAGGTTGCACGGGCTCCGAGAAATCTTCGCCTATCGTAATCCCGCCGGGCGCGGAAGTTCAATATTCTAATTCTGAATTTATCAATATCTCGCAAGAGTACTATTCGGTTGAATTGAAATCTTGGGATAAGACTTCAAAAAAATTCGTCTCTGTTGAAAACCTAACTCCCAAAGCAAACAAAGATCAGATTCAAAGTATAAGCTATATCATTCCTAAGGATAAAGACTCGCAAGGTTTCTATATTATCGAAGTCCAAATGGTGCGCGTTGGATTAACGTTTCAAGCGATAGTATTGCCGGGCACAGTGACGTCACCAGATGTCGCTACAACCATGGTAGTCGAGTTACTTTCTAAATATCCAAATATAGATATCACTGAGCATAGTGTTGAATTCGTGACAGCGGCGGATCAATTGATTCGTAAAAACATCGCATCGGTCAATGAATCAGCTCATTTTCCTGACGATACTACATTGCAGTCTAAATATAAATTCTACCGAAACTTTCTTTCTGCAAATTATGACTTCTTAGAATTCTTGAACAAAGCAAAAGTAGAATTTAATTATAACAATAAAGGTATCGTTCAAGCAGAACCTTGGCCATTTGGTCGAAAAAATATTTCACCAAGTTTAGATTCTTCTAATTCAACGCCTCTTAACCGAGAGGTGCGTGGAGTGGAGAAGTCAGAAGCGTCCATCAAAGGTTTTGCGATGGATTCTGAAAACGATTTCATCTTGTATCAGTGGTACAAAGATGATGTTTACTATGGATTCAATCCTAAAGAATTCCGATGGACTCCAGATTTTAACGAAAGCAGACCAGATGCCTACAAAATTAAACTGATGATCACGGATGGTGGTCCTGCTCAGATATACACCTGGAGTTTGATCATCGATAATATGAATCGTAAACCCTATGTTACGAAAAACTGTGGGAGTACGGTTAAGGAATGGGAACGATACACATGTAAAATATCAGCGGTTGATTTCGACGGCGAGCCCATGTCATTCTCTGTTTCTGATAATGGCATTAGCGCTCGTGTAAAAATGAATGGCCAGGGAACAGATGATTCTACACGTAAATTGACATTAAATAATGTGACCGAAGCTACTATTGAATTAACACCAAACAATGAAGATGCTCTTCGTCGATCGGCGTATATCGAGTTAACTATCAGTGATACTTCGGGTGGATCAGAAGTTGTACCGTTGAATGTGTTTATCGAAGATAAAAACTCGGCGCCGGATATCATAGGTAGTTACACACCACTTGTTGTTGGTGGTGGCCAGCATGAGTGGGATTATTGTAGCCAACAAGATCCCGACGGTAAAGCGCCGTTCTTTTTCAGTATTGAAGTTCGCGATCCAGACAATCAGCCGGCGGCATTTCCTCGCAGTCAGCATCCCGATACCATGCAGGTTAACGTAGCGGGCTCTCTGGCAGACAAAGTTAACCGTATTGATGATCCAGCAGATACAGCTAACTATGCACCAGGTGCGTGCCCGGCTTCTTCACCAGAAGTAATGTATTTCTGTTATGTTTGGAAACCAACGCAAACAGAAAAAAACGGAACATTAACATTTACGTTGAAGGATAATCATGGCGGTATTTCGCCATTGAAAGTTGTTAGTATCACTGCTGACGACCGAAATCAGAAACCGTGTTTGGGTAATGTCGCGGCAACGAGTGTTGTTGATGAAATCAAAGATTTCAAGGAATATAAGAACTCCTCGAACGATGCGGACGGTGACTTGCCATTCATGACGATGGTTAACGTGCGACCAGAGATTATGCCGTTCTTAGTGGATTGTTCAGCAAGTGCCGAACCGATCATGATGCGCGAAAGTTTTGTCGATAAATACTTTACAGGAAAAACCTATCGTATAGCCAATGGTGCTGGTGGTGCCGCCGCGCAGTGTACTAAGGCATATTTCACATCACCTTATGCGGGCGCGATTACATTTTCTAGAGTAGCGCCTTATAGTGGCTCTAGTATTGTGATTCCGGCAGGTTATGCATTGGAGAGTAATTACGGAACTTCAAATCTTCGTGTGAAATACACGGTGGCTAAACCGGTAACCATTGGGCCAAATGATAAGGCCGTCATGGTTCCGATTTCAGCGACAGATCGAGTTGCGGGCGTTGGTGAAATCAGAAAAATTCAAAGTAACGTTCCAGCTGGATTTACGCCGCCGGCTGATTTAGCAGTGACAAATACAGCGTCGATTTCCAACAAGGGTAATGTGGTTCTTAGTCGCACGAATACGGCGGCGGAACTCGTTATTCCAACAGGTATTATGGTAAAAACCGATGAAAACTACACAGCGACACAAAGTTCACTGCAATTCTTTACAACGAAGAAATACAAAATGGCCGTGGGTGTTGCGACATTAACTATCCCCGTCGTGAAAAAAATAATTAACGTTCCATTGAACGCAGTCACTGTGATGAAAGGCGGAGCTCTTGCTGATGCTACTATCACGGTATCTAACGAAGGTGTTATTTCGAGTGAAAATAACTATTCGCTGGCGCAGTTAAATCAAGTCGGTGTTACCGATGGTGTTGATAAATTTTGTTGGAACCTGTGGTCTGAAGACGGATACACATCAGCTGTTAACTCTGTTAAGTTTTTTGTGGCAACACCGTTAGCGTCGGATCTATCAGTGACGAACCCAGTCGCTATGCAACTGACTGGGGATGTGACTATGACACGCGTAAGTACCGGTGCTTCGTTGACGATTCCTCAAGGGACAGATGTTCAAACGGCGAACGGTACAATTTATCGTACGTCTACCTCCAAAACATTTGGAGTCGGCCAAACTACAATTTCTGTTCCCGTCGGGCGCTATAATCATGTTAACCCTTTGCCGGTAACTGGTTCGACAGAGATTTTGCAGGGTGCTTTGACACTGTTTGTGGCGGCCAAGCCTCAGCCAGATATGACAGTAACTAATCCGACTAAGCTTTATGAAACAGGAAGTATCGTTTTCAATCGCACGGACGTGACTAACGCAGTCACTATTCCTGCTAATACTGTTTTGAAAACAGCAAGTGATTTTCAATTCAAAACAAATGCCGACGTTACTATGGCCGCTGGACAAACGACTATTAATGCCACAGTAATCAATGTGTCTGTGGCTTCGATTGCATACAATACGAACGCTAATAAATTGTGTATTGGATTTTCGGATATGAACTATATTCCTAAATTCATTACGGCGACGGCGACGAGTACTGTGGAAGGAACGAATACGACTGATTTCTTGATCGAGGTAAATGATAACGTCGCAGATCCCGATTTCCCAAATGATCCCAGCGATCGGCATACATTCAATTTTACAATTTTGGGAACGCCTCCAACAGGCACTATTAAGTTTTGCCGCGAGCCTGGTGATAACCCGGCCGATGTTAACTCACCAGCGTGTACATCATGTGCAACACCGATTGCGGCTGATTACTGGGAATCCGCTCGTTGCTATGTGCGATTTGCACCGAATATAGTTCATGATGCGGCCTCGGATATTACAAAAACATTCAGCTATCTTGTGAATGTAAACGATAATGGTATGACGACGCCAGCAAATACAAATTCAGCAACACAAACGTTGTCGATCACTGTGGCCGAGTTAAATGATCCTCCAGTTCCAACAGATCTAACTTGGGCTCCGCTAGTGGGAAATACAAATTTGAATCCGATCGACTTAGGTAGCTTTACAGAAGGATCGCTCGCCGAATACTTTATTTATGCGTCTGATCCAGATCGTTTAACTAACAATAAAAAAATCAACTTCAGTTTAGAATCTCAAGTCTATGACATCCAAACGGCGTCATGGGTGGCTCGTCCAGCTAGTGCTACGGTTTCTGTCGACACGCCAAATGATGACCCGTTTGGTACGACTTGGGGTGCGCGTTATCGCGGGAAAATATCTTGGTTGCCAACAGATGGTGAAGCCAAGAAATTTGCTTCTCCGTCAGGATTTATTTTTAAAGTAAAAGTTTCAGACTCAAGTGGTACTGGCGTGTTCGCTTACGCCTATTACAAAGTGCGTGTAACGAATATCAATCAGTTGCCGTTCTTAAATGCCGCAGTCAATTTGAATTTAGTGGCCGACACCTATGTTGCCAATACTACGGCGATTGTAATTAGTGATAAAGACTATGCTAGTGTCGGTGCACCCGTAAATTTCCAAACGAGTTTAAGTTTGTGTAACTCGACCACTGTATTTAACTGTGCGGCGCCATTAACGGGCTGGCCGGACGAAATAGCTACTTACGATGGCGCCTATACGGGTAATTCGGCAGTGGCGTCGTGTCGTACAGCGGGCGCTGTTAATACATCTTTGGCATTGCCAAGATTTACTCGCGCGACGTCGCCAACGTTGCCGGGTGACCGTATTTCGTATGCGTACAAGTTTGAATGGTGTCCTCAGAAAGGTCATATTGGTACCTATACGGCCTTTATGAATATGAAAGATAACGGAGATAAAGATCGTAATAATTTGGCTCTACCGTCGCAAGAAGTAATGGCTCCATTTACAATCAAAGTAGTATCACCGGTATTCTTTGTTAGTCCGGGTCGTGATTCCGGGGGAACAGTTGTGCATTACATGAGACGCGCATTTGTCGGTCGACCTTACACCTACAAAACTATTATTAAAAATTCTAAGGGCAATGCGGTGGCCTATTCACTTATTTCGCCGCCAACGGGAATGACCGTCAATTCGGCTGGCGTCATCAGCTGGACACCGACAGCAGCCCAAGTAACAACGGCGGATTCTGCGACATGGCCACTGGTTCAGCTAAAGGTACGAGATAATTCAACTGGAGAATTCGATACTGTCAGTTACCGGGTTGAGGTCAAGAGTGCATTGGCACCAGTCCAAACGTCTCCGGTGATCACTGATAATGATCCGTTGACAACACCATTTTCAACTAAAGAACGCGTACGCCGTAACTTTAGCGTGGTGGCTTATGATTCTAATGCTGATCCATTGTTTTATCGTTGGTATGTAGACAGCGTACTTGTTTACGACAAGAGCGCAACCTACGAATACTTTCCAGGTGTGTTAGATGGTTACACTGACCCAGACGGCGTGAACTCATTGCGTCCCGGTCAGCATACAATTAAGGTTGAAGTGACTGATTCGTATGATACGAAATCATTTTCATGGCTAGTGAACGTTAAAAATACAGTGCCGTCGCCGCAACTTGCGTTTAACATATTGACCTATGTGAGTGGTATTTCTAACCTTGCTTGGGGGCCAGAAGCCGGTGTTGCTTTGACGTCTGGAGCGAATACGGTGAACTCGCTTGTGTTCTCGGGCTCATATCGTCGCAGCAGTACTACCAAAAACTTTTTATACAATTTAATTTTCCAAAACGGTTCATTCGCCGCATCGACGTCAACAGTAAAGAGTATGGAAGTTTTGCAATGGGCTGCGGGTACAAATACAGAGCGAATTTCATGGGAGCCGCAATCGGGGACGAATTTCAATATTCTGTTAACGTCGCAAATTAATCGCGAAGGACCTTTTAGTTCTTTGACGAATGCGGAACGATTGCCAAGTTCGCTGGGAATGACGGCCGTGAATGCCTCACATCTATGTAATGGTACGTGTCCGTTGACTTTGTATAGCTCTGCAGACTCTTATGGATATCGTCCAAGTGCTGTATGGTCATCAGGTTCAAGTTATATTTTCAATGCATCAAATTCTAAGGATGCTCTAACTTGGGATCGTGATGGTTCAACGGCAACGACGTTCTTTACATTGACTGGAAACTTGCGCATCGGAGCTTTGGCCGTTAACGGAACGACGAAACGTCTGTATGCATCCGTTCGAGATGTGGGCGCGCAGGTCAATCGACTGCTCGTATTCGATATTTATCCGGTGACCTCGGGCGCGTCGCCGACTCTTGTGGCAACTTTGGATGTTAACGACGGTGTGACCGCTGATAATCGTATCTTAGATTTAGCCGTTGTGCCTTCGTTGAATAAGGTTTTTGCATTGTTGCCAGGAACGGGTGGTGTAGCCGTGCTCACAGATAACGGCGTTGCGACACCAACACTTACTGATGTTTCGTTTGTTGGCGTGACTGAAATTGGATCTTCGTATTCCGATGTGGTTGGTAACGGCCGCAAGCTTGTATACAACGCGAACTCAAATTTGTTATATGGAATCAGTAAGGACTCGAACCAGATGTTCTCGCTCGATCCGTCTACGATGGAGCTGAAAGTCTACGCAAGTAGTATTACGGGCGGATTCGATGCGCTTATGACTTTTAATAATGATAATTTAACTTTAGGCGTAAGCAAGACTTTGGGCCAAGTTTTTATAGTTAAGTAGCTGTATTATGTAGCTATCAGTAGTTCTTTCAGTAATCTAGAATCACGGTTTAAAAGTGATGCGATTACAATATATACTGATAGCGATTTTTTCTTTTAGTTTTAGTTGTTTAGCTCAGATTGCTGACGAGCTAAAATCCAAAAGTATTCCCGTTCTAGCCGAGAAAAATAACATCGTAGAAATCGGACAAACCAGTTTGGCGCCCGGCCAAAAGATGTTATTCGTGCGTCCAATTCCCGAATATGAAGAGTTTGAAATCATTGCTGAGGGCGCCATCCTGGATACTAAAAATGGCCGTACACGTGTTAAGCTGCGTATGGATAAGTTAAAAAAAATTCCCACTAAGACGGACTATGCTGTGATGTTAGCGGCTCCCAAAACGTTTACGCCGCCGCAAGTGAAGAAACCCGAAACAATCTTGACGTTCGAACAGCAGCAGGTAGAGGATCTTGAGCCTGGGTATATCAGCCTGTATTACCTGAGTGATATGGGGAGCATGAAAACTACATCGAGTAATGTAGCGAATTCTTTGAAGCAAATCAATTCGCTAAAATCAAGCGGGATTGGTATTGAGTGGTTTCTTGAGTTTTTACCTAGCTATGGTTTTTCTTTTGAAAACTCAAGTGGCAAGGTTCCCGTATTTTCCTATTTTAAGGTGGAAGAGCCAACGAGTATTGAGAACACGGAGCTCAAGCTACAAATGCGTAATCAGCTTTTTAAGCCGGGATGGCGCTATCGGGGTTTTCTAATCAATGCGACCTCTAATTTTAGTACGACCAACACCGATGCTTATGTTATTTCGTCAAAAGCAGTGTTGAATGGCTTTGGAGCCATGCTGGGCTATGATTTCACGCAGACGCTATCACTTCCCACGAAAAAGTGGGGCAAGCCGCATACGTTATATTTTGGATTCTCTTACTATCCGGATGTTTTAATTGTAGATGGAATCGTTAAGCGCGGCAGCGCGAGCTCTGGGTCGACTCAATTAAATTTAATGCTTGGTTATACGCATATGCTGAATTTAAGTTTTATTCCCTACCTGAATCGTTGGTTCTTCGATTTTAAACTGACGCAAACATCGACGAAAATTAAAATGTCAGGAACAACAACGAGTGAGGTTGGTTCGTTCTATGTTGTTCCTGAAAACGGTAACTATAGTGAAACGCAAACTTTAATTCAGGTTTCCTTCGGCACACGCTTCTCTGACTTCCTGGGCGCTGGATTGAAATCAAGGAATTAGTTTACTTAAAGGATTAATGAATGCTAAGCAGTAAAAACATTTTTTTTATACTACTAAGGAATTGCAAAAAGTAATAGAGAGGAAAG
>CAZCHT010000074.1:0-22805 GCA_964498705.1 uncultured Bdellovibrio sp.
AATCTCCGGCTCTTTCAGTCGAGAATCTCGCTTCTAAAGCCAGTTTAATAAACGAATCGACTTCTATTTGAGATCTTTCAGAATTTCCTAATTTTGCCTGTGATGAGAAGCAAGCTCGATCAATAACTAATGGCTTCTTTAAACTTAGGATCATAACTGCAACTATTAGAATACTCGTAACCATACTCGAAAAGATAAGTGAAAATTTTAGTACCGTGTTTTGATTTGCGGTTTCCGCCCATGCCAATGGAAATCTCATATTTCTCCAATTCTATATTTTTATTTATTTTTTTTCGTTAACCAATCGTGACTGCTGCGAGCGCCTTTTATGACTCCACCACCCAAATTACTTACTCCTCGATAAGTATTTGTAGCTTTCTTCTTAACACCGGACACAAATGAAACCGGAGCCGCCATGGTAGCACCGGCCACAATGCCGCCAGCAGAGGCAGCAAGAGACGAAATTCCCTGTCCAGCCAACGCACTCACCACCATAGGAGTCATCAATAACGATCCGGCGAGAATTAAATTAAGAAAAATTGCAGTCAAAAAATTTACTTCTGCGCCCTGATTAATATCTGAAAGAGCAAAACTCCAAAGAAGTGTTGATAGAACTGACCACGTTACCTTCCACATTCCTACTTCAATGAGTGATCTAAACAGCGACGAGGTCGCTCCCGCCGTTGCAGGAAGGACAAATAGCGCAATTAGTAATGGAGAAAACACAAACAAGATCGTCCAAGAAAAGATCATAAATGCCTGAACTGCATAAACAGAAATGTAGAGTAGGAAAAAAGACAAATAAGATAGAATAGCAATTATGGAGTCTTTAAAGTTAACCCAGGACCAAGTTAAATTATCTAACTTTTCGCTGAGCTTTCCTAAAACCAAATTAAAATCATTAAGATTTCCTAATTTCATGGCCACTGCATCGATTAAATCTGCAAAGGCATTAGAAATCTCTGGGTAGGCATACAGTAGAATTGAAGCCACTAATGTCCTTCCTAATAACACAGCGATCCCTGGGCTACCTCCTAGTGGCAATTTGAAATACTCAACAATGACTCCTGTAACAAGAAATAGGGAAACCAGAGGAAAAAACCATGAGAAGAAAATCCCGTGAATAACTTTCGCTTGCTCGGCAAGCCAACTTACATCAGAAAGCATTATGTTTCCTTTTTTTTAAAATCTCGGAACGTCAAAATGATATTTCTGATTTTTCATGGAACTCTTTAAATTCTCCGTAATCGCCAACGTATTCCTCGTAAACTCTTTGTCTTTCTTATTTTGAATTGAAAGACCTACTGCGTGGAGTTTTAAAGTTGTGGCTTGCGCTCGCAGTGACTCGTTCATCACGTGTAAAAGGACTCCCAAACTCTGAGCGGTCAGTTTTTGGGCGCCTCCCGGAGAAACTCGATGAGAATAGTTTTTAACATCTTCGCCGATTTGATCGATTTTTTTTGTGTACTCGTATATTCCATTATTCAAGGCGATAGCTTCAGCGACTTGAGAGTCCGCTTCCCTTTGCACGAACTGATCCGAAGAGTATTGTGCTTTACCGTAGATGGTCTCAATTTGCCGAAGAACATCAGAAGCATTTTCTAAATTTCTATAGATCCCCGGATCGATATTAGGCTTAATAGTTTTCATTAAATAAAGAGAATCGTTAATTCCTCTATTTATATCCCTTAGTAAACCCAACGAATCACTTCCATTCTGAGCGACTTTACGCAATTCCACGTATTGACGAATCGATTGCTCCAGAATTTTGAAAAGCACCGCGTTCTCTTCACCAAACATACTAGCGTGACCTTGTTTGCAAAACAGAAAAAGCAAAGAAAAAAGAACCGGACCGAATTTATTTTTTTGAAATTTCATCATCGTCTCCTTTAAATTGATTCTGAAAAGCTACCCCGAATGGCATTGATTCAGAAAGTCGAACAACAATATCTGAGACTGATAAATCTGGGTGCAAACTTCGCATCGATTCAAATTTTTCAATATCCCTAGGATCAGTAGTTGCAATCCAATACTCCATTGACGTCGGCTCGATAGCCACCACCGATCGATTGTCCCCGGTAATCAAAAATGCTTCGGAAAACTTCCCTCTCTCCTGATAAAGGCTGGCGACAAGGCTAGATTCCACATCATTCAGCTGCAAGACTTCTGCAAGGCGTTTCGGATCTGAACCTTTTTGCATCATTATCCACTTAGTTCCCGAATTGGGCAGGATTGCCGTCGACACCTTACTTCTTGCGAAATCGTCAATGTCTTGAGAGATAGCAATTACACCAGCGTAGTATTTTCGAAATGTACGGAATACGTTTCCGATGAAATGGCTACCAGCCTCACTTTCTAAAAGCTGCCAACATTCATCAAATAGAAGAATCTTCTTTGTTCCTCTATCATTTTGCACTTCTCGCCAAACAAGATCTGTTATCAGAAAAAGACAAACGGCTTGCAGATCTGGAACGCTATCTAGACCTTTGAGGTCGAACGAGATTAGATTCTTTTTAAGCTGCATATTTGTCGGTCGATCGATAAATTTTCCGAACGCGGAATTTCCAGTCCATGCATTTAAAATCCGTCCGATCTGCCTTAACCCTACTTCTGAATGATTCACCAAAATGTCTCTTAAATTTGACAGCAATGGAGATCTGGAAACTTCGTAACATTGCAAAACACATTCTTCTAAAAGTGCTTTTTCTAACTTGCTTAGGCCCGCTGCCCCTTCTTCTTTAGTCATCATCTCCACAAGGCTTACTAAAAATTTAATTTTTTCACCTGTTGGGAAAATCTCACCGTCCGGCAAATCGAACGGGTTCAAACACAAGTTCATATCAAGCCCCAAGCGTACAGACTCGCCGCCCATTAGGTCGCACATTCGACCATAAGAATTACCTACATCCACGACGTAGATTTTTGGGTTTTCTTTCAACAATTCCAGTAAAAGCAAATTTGCTAAAACCGACTTCCCGCTTCCACTTGAACCGCTAATTAGAATATTATGGTTGGGTAGAGTACTCGAAAAGGGATCAAACTTAACTAACGAACCAAGCCGCGATCGAAGCACCACACTCGCGCGATCATGTCCATCCCATGGACCAAAAATCGGAAGAAAGTCAGTCAGGTTAGATGTCTTGATCTTTTTTCTTCGCTCTCTTCCCCTTGCATTCGGAACGGACAATTCACAGAACATATCAAAGGAGGCTAACGACTCTTGCATTGCTTCAGCACCCGCGAGCTGCCTAATTTTAGAAAGAGTTTCACTTACTTGAACTTCCAATTCATCTTCAGATTCGTTGCAAAGCAGAACTTGAAAGCTGAATTCAAATACTTTTTCACCTTGAGAAATCAAACTCGCAAGAAGAGATTCAATTTCTTGCAACTTCGCTTCGCTTTCCAGATCTGAAACACCTGTTCTTCGACCTCTAGCTAAAGAAAATGCCATCCTCCTATCAGACTGCAAAGACTCAAATACTTTTTGTTGGTCGAGCACATGAATTGATACAAACAGTTTTGAACCAAATGCCAATTCTCTGAGAATTTGGGCCATAGAAGCAGTAGTCACGTCCGGAAATGATTTTAAACTAACTAGACGGTAATGATGGGTTCCTATGGAAAATCCACGCTCTGAAGTCAGAACGTCAGAGTAAATTAGGCCCGGTACGACATACTCGGGATCGTAGTAGCCCAAATCAATTTGACTACTACGATTAGGATTCCATTGTTTGTAGACCTCGTTTAATATCTCTTTTTGAGAGATCGGGCGGGACGAAATTCCGACTTGTTGAAGCGATTTAATGATTGAACCTTGTAACCTTTCAGTTTCGGAGATTTCAGAGCCAAATTCCTGCTCCGCAATTTCAACAAATCGTTCCTTACTTGAAAATAGTTTCGAACTCTTATTTATTAGCCGCTTCAATGGGCGACGAGCGAAAAGTTTTAAACCATGCCGGGGCAATTCCCCGGCATGATCTATATCTCTTAGTCTATTTATTCTGAACTCTGTCAAATTTTTAACGTCGGCATTTAGACAATCTTTCCCCAATGCCGCATGGTCATTTAGAATTTGTGAATTTCCAGATTCAATCGTTTGAACAAATTGAAGATCAATTAGAGGCGGCAATCCGTTCAAAAATTGATCTATGCCGTTCGCAAGACCGTTTACACGGTCGGAATTCCACGTTGTTACATCGAGAGAAGACAATTCAAGTCCAAATCCAGTAGAGCCGTCTTGAAAGACTACAATGTCATTTTCAAAACCCCAAATTTGAATTTTTTCAGATAGATTGCCGATCATTTATACCTCAACTTATTTTTGGGTGGCGATTTCCACGTTTTCGGATCTTGAAAGGCTTCGAATCTAGCCGGTGAAAACTGATAGCGTATCCAGTGCAATAAATAGTTCTCCGGCTTCCCTCTTTTACTAAAAAACAGAGTTGAAGCCAAAACTAGCGAAGGTAGCCAAACAAGAATAAATTTGAAATTTGTACTTCCGAAAACAAAATTCAAAATTGAAATTGTTAAAAAAATCGCAAAAAGATCGACCACCTCAAATCCCAAAACTTTCAGCTTCTTGTCCAAACATTTACTAATCGGAGTTACCCTGACTTCCATTTGCTAACTCCTATCGCTAGTTCACTAGACTTCGTATTAGAGACACAATACTTTGAGCGCCAAAGCCTACAAACGCCCCGAGAATCGCAAGAATCAGATGGGACCTAGCTGAAGGCGATCCCATAACAAAAGAAAATCCCGCGAAAACTAAACCCAGGATTGCGACTAAAGGTAGAATCGTTGACACAAGTCTGTCCTGAACATTAGACAAAGTTGATTCGACACTCGCTGAAGCTAATTCAGGACAAAGTGAAATGAGGCCAACTCCGCAAAGGAGGAAAAGTACATTTTTAATTTTCATTTAATATCTCCAATAAAAATAAACTTATAAAGCTAGGAGACCCTAAAGATTTAATCGGATTACCGGCGGTCTATTCTTAATTTGGATAAAGACTCATATAAAATGGTCCACCTAGTAGAGGAATCGACACTTCTATGTGAGAATTAGTTTCTTCAATTAATTCCGCAGAACCAACCGCATTTTTAAACACAGGCTCGTTTGGAAATTTACTTCCGTAAACGGTGTACGTTTTTGTTGACTCTGAATCTTTGACGATAAAAAAGTATTTATCAAAGAGAAACAGTTTCATCAAATAGTATTGGTTGCCATCTATTAGAAGTGTGTATCCGACTCTCTTACCTTCGACGATGTTTCCAGATTCCTGCTGCCCGCTTACCAAATTGAATTTCAATGCGTTTTGATGTTTCATTTTAAATCCTATTCTTCAAATATTGTTTCGTTAGTGTCTGTTCTAATTTCAATGATTTCACCGTCTTCAAAAATAAAAGACAGAACCTCCGAGTCCAGTGTGCGACCTGTTTCTTGCAGATGTAGATTACAAATTCGGTGAGATATCTCACGAAAAATTTCAGAGTCAGCTATGTCGGAAAATTCATTTAAAATCCCCAGAGGCAAATTCTTTATTTTTAAAGACTCCATTTGATTCCTTCCAGGTTGATCATCCGCATATTTTTATCTTTGCTTAAGAAATGAATATTTTTTCTTTCATCAAGTTTAATTTGATATTCTCTGATAAAATTAGCGATTTTCTTCAACAGAATTTTCATATCTCATTACCTTTACATTTTTATTCGTTTCAAAACTTAGGATTCGATTTTTAGATAAAGCGCTTTCAGGCCATTTCTTGTAAATAGGTTGCAACGTCACGTCAGTTTCCGACGAATAGTTGCATACGGCACAATATGAGCAGAAAGATGTTGTAAGCGTGAAGCTACAACAACGCGGACACTTGTTCATTTTTCCCCCGATTAAATTAAGACATCAACGTCTTGATACTATTTAATATTGCAACGAGTGGTCCGATGAAGTGATTTGGATGTAAGCACGTGGAACTAAATACTATTTTAAAATATGAGTCGATTTTCTATTTTTTTATGTTGGCCAAGAGCGGATAACAAATCACACTTTTTCGAGGAATGTTGGCCGATTCAGGATAACTTGATTTCGAGTTTAATAATTTGAGGAAACACATCACTACTCAATTAGACAATCATCTCTCAAAGATGTCTCGATTTCTAATATTTCCAGATGAAATTGTTCAGAATAACAATCTGGGCAAAGATCAGCCACCGCTTTTAGTTCATTTAGCAATTTTCTAAAATCTAAATTGAGATCTTCATATTGCCAGAAGTGCTTTACTCGCTTGGCCAGTTCATCTTTCTTGCAATGATATAGTTCGACCATTTTCTTTCCACTTTCTCTGATTGAAGGTTATTTCCTATTTCTTAGACTTCAGATTTTTCCAACTAAATAGATATTTAACCGGCTCTTTAAAACTAAATTGTTTTTCAAAGAATCCAGTAAACCCAACCTATGAACCACAGGGTGAGCCTCATTGCGCCAGAGTTTTTCATTCTTCTTAAGATCCCGACTGTACCTAGGTTTTTTTGAATCTCCATAAAGCTTATGAAGCGCGATTAGGCACTTGTTAATTTCCGGGTCCTTTGGGCTTTTATTTACTTCTTCAATTAAAAATTGAAACAATTCACCAATATCCCATTTATCACTACCTGTTGGGGGCACGATAGTAAGGCTTCGCGGAATACTCGTAGTTCTTCCCGCAAGCCGTTCAAGATTATTCCAAAAGTTACTCGATTGATTAAAGGCTGTATGAAGCGCAGCTTCGCCGAGTTTCTTTACATATCTCTCTACAGCCTCGCTTATATTAGGCTGTTTATCTCGCCGGTCGGAGTCGCACATTACCTGGTTCATTAAGTAGCGAGAAAGTATTTTAATTTCTTCTCTAATTTCTTTAGGCACAGAAACTTGTTCTACTTTTTGGGAAACATACTGAAGTTCGCTTAAAAATTGCATACAAAGCCCCAGGCATTAGCCCACTTCATATATGTAAATTATATGTAACTACAAATCAATGACTTTTGACCAAAATTTCAAATAAATCGCCATTAGACTGGCTTCAACGCGTAAAAGTGCTAAATTAGAGCCATGTGTTATTCAGCTTTGGTAAAACAAGATTTAAAAAACTACGGTCTAAAATGGGCGACTCGAATGGACTACCAATTGATTTTGGATATGTTTGAGCTTCGACGCAAAGGCAAAAAATTAAATGTCCCGAAAGCTTTCGAGAAAAACTTTAAAAATCCTACGACCCCTATAGAAAATAAGATTTTAAAAAGTATTGAGGAATATAGGGAAAACCAAATCTTAGAACTCGAAGCTGATCTTTTTAAGCAAAAGACTCGTCACAACAATGCCATTGAGACCTTAAAAATGAAAAAAACAAAAAAGTTCGAAAATGAGCGCGACGTTTCGGAAAGACAAATAGATCGAATTAAAAAGCGTCTAGAAAGAATAAAGGAATCTAAACCCAAAGAGAATGACTCTCGAATATACGCTTTCGATTACTCTCCAGTGATCGTCCTAGAAAAAGGTAAACGTGTGGTAAAACCGATGAGATATCACTTAAGACCAGGACACATGGAAGAAAGCTTCGATCGCAAATTTCCTGGCTGCTACAATGCTAGGAGAGATAGCTTAACTAAATTTTGGAAGCCTGTTTTCGGTAAAAATCATGGAGTAATTATAGTTGACGCTTTTTTTGAAAACGTAAAAAAGCATGATTTGGAGAAATGGAAACTGAAAAGCGGCGAAGAAGAAGAAAATGTAGTAATTAAATTTACTCCAAAAGGCGCCGATTATATGGTTATCCCATGTATTTGGGACAAATGGGTTCGCGGCGACGAGGAATTATATAGCTTTGCGCTAATTACAGATGAACCTCCTGCAGAAGTTTTAGAGACTGGTCATGACCGATGCCCTATTTTTTTAAACGAAAAAAGAATCGACGACTGGCTTAACTGTGATGGAAAAACTCAAGAGCAGTTATTTGAGATATTAGATGATCGACAAACCCCTTTCTATGAACATGCATTGGCTGGCTAGTTATTTACAAATTCGATTCTTTTAAATCAAATGCACCTACAAGAATTTTCGGAAGTATCGGAACTTTTAACTTTTCAGCTTTCTGCATAATTTCCGGATCAAAATAGGCGGAAGTGACAAGAACGGACTCACCTTCTATTCCAAATTCCTCAATTATATCAAGACCAGAAGAATCGTTTTCTAAATGAAAATCAAAAACAAACTGGAGATTTTCTTCAAACTGACCGCCATCAAGAAACCACTTTTTAAAATCAACACCAGAATTAAAACTAACATAGTCCCCCGCTCTTAAATTATGTTGATTTACCCATCTATCAATCATTGAAATATCGTCATCGACCAGTATAAGTTTCTTTCCGGTTTTTAGAAGATCTGACTTTAGATACCACTGTGGAGAAGATCGAGAAGGCAATTTCATAGTTATTCTAGTTCCTTCTGACAAATTTGAGTCTATAGAAATGCTACCATCCCAAAATTTGAAAGTAGCAATTGCATAATATAAACCCAATCCCTTACCACCTGATTTGCCGTGGCTGAAACCCTTAACTCCAAGATTAGAAATCAATGCCGGTGGGATACCGTTTCCATCATCAGAAACTACAATCTCTAAGGTGTCGAATATAGTTTGGAGTTGGATAATAATAGTTTTTGCACCAGCCTCCACAGAATTTTTTAACAGATTTGAAAAATGCCGCTTAAACTCATCGACGTTGATTCTAGCAAGACTTCCAATCTCTTGGGTAAATAAATGTAGTTTTATTTCCACTGGCAAACCTACAGAGTATTCGGCTCGCTTTTGATTAACAAAGTCTATCAAGATTGGTACTAAGGGCACTGTTTCAACATCCCGATCAATTGCAAATTCTGCGGATTCCTTCCCTAATTCATGTACGTCAAAACGCAAAATTTCTTTATCCACTTTATCAGTCTGTGCGAACAGTCTCCGAATACTCTCAGTCACGCGCTCGATTCTAATATGTAGAGTTCTATCTAGCTTTCCTACTTGTAGCGAGATTGCTGATAAGGCAAGTATTGGCGAATTGATATCGTGAGATAGTCTTCGAATTAAGCTAGATCGCAATTCATCCCGCTTTTTTCGTTCTTGATTTCCAATTTGCACAGTAATGCCAATCAAATAGCTTATAAATAGAATGCCTACCGCGACACAGCCAAAATAAGACCAAATTAAAAATCTTGATGAAATCTCATATATGATATGTAAGTTATTTGCGCCAGGAATCTTAGCCACAACGTTCATAGATAGAAATCCCTCCCTATGACCCATGACCGTATCATCATTTTTGGCACTTGATTCCAAAAGCTCATCGGTAACTTTGAATGTCTGGACTCCAACTGAAAATAGATTCCTATTCGGCTCTTTGGAGTCGACCACTACAACCGAACGAATGAACGGCGATTTATTGAAGACGCTTTGGTTTTTCGCAATTGCGGGAAGTATTTGCCCCTCTTGCAGGCTTACTAATTCTCCATGATACCAAGATTTAACTATCTCTTTTCCAGTTATAAACAGAAACTGATCAAAAATAAGATACAAACCAAAACTCAAAAATATTATGGCTGCCAGATACAACTTAATACTCTTTCCCTTTTGACCTATAAACATAGTCGCTCCAGCTTTCCACTCACGAATGGGGGCTGACCTTCGAACAAACATCTATGGGTGTATATTAAATTTTTCAAAGCATTACTTTCTATTTCACCGTCGTGCTCTAGTTTTGGTGTGGTGATAAGTTTCATGCCTACTTTATTGAGCCGATCGGTCACTATACCATTACCGTCACCACAGCCGAAAAACATTAAACGTTTCTCATAAAAACTCGTTGGCAAAGCTTTTGTCTTTAAAAATCTTTTAACACCGAGCCCGTGTCTAATAAGTTCAGAAAATGCAGCGAAGAATATTTCGGTAGATTCACTAGTTTTGCCA
Organism: uncultured Bdellovibrio sp.; assembly: GCA_964498705.1. GTDB lineage: Bacteria > Bdellovibrionota > Bdellovibrionia > Bdellovibrionales > Bdellovibrionaceae > UBA2316. Next base: position 9,990 of record CAZCHT010000074.1, read on the forward strand.
GCCGCTCCTCCAGAAATGTATCCTAATCCATTAATCTTTAGAAAAAGAATAACTACTCGCAAGTCTTTACTGTCTGTTAAAGGTTCGACTATCTGAAAATTCTCAATTAGAAGAATTTTTGCGAACTCATCTATAGTCTGCTTTATACTCGGATCATTCGAATAAATGGAGTTCTCGAATGACTGGAGACTATGACCGTAATCCTCGTCATCCCACCAAGTTGCCCAAACATAACGTTCCCACGCCTCTGCATAGGCCCGTCTTCTAGCTTCCTGAAAATAAACCGCATCTTCAACCATAGGGTATGATGCGACTCCATCGGAATGAATTCTTGAGCAAATTAGATCGTCACGTTCTATGCCTTCTTGAAATACCCGCCGTTCATAAAACTCTACCATAGCTTTTAGTGCCGCAGTTTCTGGCTCAGTTGAAACACCACAGGTCACATTATTCGCCATAATCTCTGATGGTTTTTCAGCAAAGGACGTGACAAAGGTTAAAGGCCCTAACTTTGAAATTTCCAAAGTCGGAACCTCGACATTTGCCGAAATGCAATTATTCAAAAAAGACAAAGCGGCGCCGGTAATCACTTATTGTTCACCAAATAATTGCCAAGGTGAACGGCTCGTAATACCAACCGGCAGATTCTGTACCAGCTCTTTGTTTCCAGAGGCGTAAAATCGACGAATATGGGAGTAGACATTCAATTTGCTATCTTGAAAAAGATACTCATTTATTGAGTTAACCTTTTCCATATTTACTTCACCATTTTTTACAATGTTGCCTAAACTAGTTTGCAGGATTTTGTCGTTCCAAAAATGCCTAAGTCCATTATGCAAATTCGGAGTAAAAAGCATTTGGATATCGCCCGTTGGGTCCAAAGCCCAGAATCCGGTTCTGCTATACATAAAAGCAGATTTTCCAGCAATATAGGAATCAACTTCAGTTTTTCTGTCACTGAAACTCACCGGCCCATCAATAGTGATTCCTAAATCAGCGGCAGTTTTAATAATGGCGTTTGAAAATGTAGCTGGAGTCGTTTTATCAAACCCCCAAGGAACTCTTGCATTTTTGAAAGCATCGTCACATTCGCCATCAGTAACTTTTCTTTTACTAATCAATGAGTCTAGGGTTTGGTAACCGGCAACTAATTTGGTAAAAACGCTGCCTTCGCTATTTTCAAGCGAAATTGATTCAAAATTCGAACGAAACTTTTTTGCAAATTCATATCGACAATTGGGATTATCAAACGGCGCAACGTCAGGATTAATTTGCAGAATTGTAAACCACGCAGCCGGAGTAAAGCCAACTTCAAATTTCGAGCTGACACTTTTCATTTGTTCCCGCGTTAGTTTGGATTCACTACTAAGTATGACGGTCGAATTGTTAAGAAATTTATCGTCTTCAAAAACAGACATATCGGAATAGATAAACTTAATACTTTCCGGATAGGCCTTACCTTGTATCAAATCTAAATCTCTTCTTTTTTTGAACAAAATTCCGTTGGCTAAGCTTTCTGAGATTTCATAATATCCACTAGTGGGAACCTTTTCGCACTCAATCTTATTCGTTTTCGGATTCACACAAGATTTAGGGATGATGCTAAATAATTCGAGACAAAACCGAAATAACGGGTGTGGGTAATCTTCTTTTAAGACGATTGTAATCTCATTCCCGTTAATTTTAATCCCTGATGGGTATGTTTTTAGAGGCTCAGACGTTTTAATCCACTCTTCTAGTCCAACTATAAGTTTCACTAAAGGAAAACCCGGCCGAGTAAATGTCATTCTAGAAACCGAGAAAGCAATATCTTCTACAGTAATAGGTTTGCCATCAGCATATGTAATACCGCTCTTTACAGTCCACTTAATTGTTTTAGTGGCCTTATCGTATTCGAAACTTTCCAATACTCGACTTACCAAAGAGTTATCAACACTAATTTCTATGGGAGTCGAGTATATCATTCTAGCAACTGGCAGATTTTGCGAACTGTCCCCATCTAGAGGATCTAAAGATGTATATTTACCAGTCTCAGTAATAACGAATGTTTTCATTCCAGAATCCTTTTTTTCCCTAGCTATTTTTGCAATCCCATCAGTCACGGCAAGTACCACCAAAAGATATACACTTACTTTCAGAAATGATTTTTTCAATTCACACCGCCGCCGCCATGGTATTCCTGAGTCGCGAGAACCATCGATTCAATAGGTACTAGCTTAATATTCAAACCGTATGTTAGAAATCGACCGACTAAATCTCGAAGAAGTACAAATTCATCATCATTTAAAGTAGAAGCTAACGCCGCCTCAAAATTTGGTTTTTCCAACATAAGCAAATCAATCAGCAGTCCGTAATCATATGTTGCTTGTAATTTGATTCTGCTTACTAAAGTATTTATTTTTTTATAATCGATTATTGATTTTGTATGGCCAGTAGTCGGCTTAAATAAGATAACTAAAGCAAGTATTGCCACTAGGTTAGCATATTGTTTGGTCATTTTCTTCCCCTTTGATCTCAATTGATTGATTATCAGGTTCGCTATTTTTGAATCCGATATTATAGAAATTCATTTTGTTACGAAGAGTGGTCAGCGGCATTTTCATTCGATTAATAGCTGCATCTCGAACAGATTTCGCTTTCATCAAATTATTCAAATAATAGTCTTTCTCTAATTGTTCTATATGTCTTATCATATCTTTGTACTTCATAGAAAAATCAAAGTTCAATTCACTCTGGCCTGGAGAATCGAAAATTTCAGAAGGCAAATGCTTTGGCAGTAATTCTAGATCGTCGGTTAGCACATCCATGTTTTGAATTACATTCTCAAGTTGCCGTACATTTCCTGGCCAACTGTACGATTCAAGTAATTTCAGAGTTGATTGATGAATTGATTTATTCGATTTCAGTTTCTTTAGGAAATGTAACGCAAGTAACTCCACATCCCCACTTCTTTCGTATAGATTCGGAATTTTTAGAGTAATGCCATTTAGCCGCTGAAAGAGATCAAATCTGAATTGGCCGTTTGAAATTTGAGACTCAATATTTACATGAGTAGCTGCGATAACACGAACGTCAATTTTTACTGGCTTACTTGCACCTACTGGTTGCACTTCGCGTTCCTGTAGAACTCTTAGAAGTTTTACTTGTAAATCCAAAGGAAGCTCACCAATTTCGTCCAAAAATATAGTACCACCATTCGCTAGCTCGAAAGACCCTTGACGAGAAGCACTCGCGCCAGTGAACGCGCCCTTTTCATGTCCAAACAATTCACTTTCTATTAGCGTACTTTGAAATGCACCCATGTTAATGGCGACGAAAGGCTTTTCATTTCGTCTACTTAAATTGTGAATCGCTTTTGCTACTAATTCTTTCCCGGTACCTGACGCCCCTCGAATTAGGACCGTTGTTGCCTCGCTTGCTGCTATCCGCTTTATTGAGCTTGCAAGGTCAGCCATCGCAATAGACTTAGAGACGATGCCCACGGCAGCACATAACGAAACGCTGTCTTCTTGGACGGCGGAGACAATGAAAGGCCTACAAGTTGCGGAATACTTGTGAACTAAATTTTGAACCTTCTTTTGAATCAAAGTCGCAGCGGCACCTTTTTGAATGAATTCTACGATAGGCGTTCCGATGCACTTAATAGGCGCGTCCATACTGCTTTCACCAGAGAAAATGGCAATTAGCTGCTGCGAATTCAATTGCCAAATTTTTCTCGCGAAAACGAGGCCATCTAAGTTTTTAATATTTAGATTAAAATCTAAAAGGATGACAGCAAACCTTTCCGGTTTGCGCTCAATCACTTGCAGTGCTTTTTCAGGCGATGTCATCGTAGTCGTTCTAACATTCGCAAGCTCAGAAAGAATTCCAGCTAAAGCCTCGGCATCTTCAATTTTGTCGTCGACTATTAAAATTTCAAGATCCATGAAGCCCCCTTCAAGGAATTTAAATGCAACACCGGAACCGATTTTCGCGACGAAGTCAGAAAAAACCTCAGGTAACTGAAATGCCATCACAAATTCAATTTCTTCGTTTTTTCCCGGCATTTTCAAAATAGCTAAAGTTGGCCGATTTCCGCCATAGCAATTGCCAAGGCCATACTCATCTAAATCTAGATTTTTATTAAGGATTTATGTCTGAATTTGTAAACATTCGTCGATTTGAAAAAGTTTCAAATCTAACCAGTTTCGGTTATCCCAAAGCTTCGACAGGATTAGGATTTTTCTACTCGAGTTTACTCAATCCGAATCGTGGTCCAGAACTTGATCAAGTCCCAGCAGAACGTATACTCGCACCTTAAAACTAGAGATTTAATTATATATGTGCTTGATTTTACGTGGTTATTTTATATTATAAAATATACAGACCTACGTCTTGACAGAGTAAAACGGCGACTCAGCTTAGATAAAGACCCATGAAGGGTCAAATTCAGCAATGCTGACGATCAGGAGGATCAATTGTCTCAAGAAAATAATGTCCGCTTTGAAAACATCTGGACGGCACTCAACCAAGCTACGACAAATACCAAACGTGAAGAAAAACTTAAAAAGTGGGCCAGTCCGCCAAGTGCGACCGAGACTGAAAAGTGTGAAAGAGCTGTAAGAATGGTTACTGCGGCGATAAAAGCAGACCCCATACTCAGCCAGGCGGACATTTCAGTATACGCTAAAGGTTCGTTTTACAACCGAACGAATATTCCTTCAGACAGTGACGTTGATGTCGCTGTCACCTTAAATTCCTTATTCTATAACACTTATCCAGAAGGGATGAGCCATTCAGACTTCAATTTTTCACCCTATAATTACACCTATTCCCAATTTAAAGGTCAAGTTTCCACTGCCATCGAAAATCATTTTGGCAAAACAAATACTACTATTGGAGACAAAGCTATCCTTGTTCACGAAAATTCTTCGCGACTAGATGCTGATGTAGTCCCCCACTTTGTTCATAGAAGATACTATCAAGACAATTCAAACTATGAGGGAGTGGCTTTACAGACGGCAACGGGAAATTTAATTTATAATTGGCCAGCTCAAGACTATGCGAGTGGGGTTCAGAAAAACAAATCCACAAACATGAAATATAAAGATGTCGTAAGGATTATAAAAAACATTAAAATGGAAATGGAACTAAAAACATATGCCTCAGCATCCAAGGCCAAATCCTACTTGATTGCCTCTCTTGTTTGGAACATACCTGACGAAATATTTCTTCAAGATACATATTCCGAAATAGTGGAAGATTGTCTTTTATTTTTAGATTTCCAAACCAGCGATGCCAACAATATAAAGTTATGGACCGAGGTTAACGAATTGAAATATCTTTTTCGTCCAACACAGCCCTGGAGATTAGATGAAACTAATCAGTTTGCCGTAGACGCGCTAAATTTTTTTCGGGGACTAAAGTGAATGAAAAACTCCTTATATATCAAAATCGTCGCGGGCATTGCTGTATTTTTATTTGTTACTTTGTTACTCATTCCTGACGAGATAACCCGAAAATCAATTTTTTCCGCTGCTACTGGAGCGGTTGGTTACACCTCTATACTGACTATTTTTTTCTCTAAATGGGCATGGAAATGGAAAGTCCTTAGATCACTTGAAAAAATTCATAAAGTTCCAGTTCTAGAAGGCAATTGGGAAGGAACTTTCGAGTCTTTAGGAAATGCTAAAACTCCTGCCGATCGTCGAACTGGTAAAGTCACAGTGGAAATTTCGCAGCCAAGTATATATACGGTAAGAGTGGTTCTCCATACCGACGAAACCGATAGTAGATCCCTTGGTGAACAAATTATTTATTCAAACGACGGGAGCACTCAGCTGCTTTATACCTATCTAAGTGAGCCAAAAACAACTGTGCGGCCTCGAAGCGCTATCAGTTTTGGCTCAGCCAAATTGAATTATTACTGCAAAGAGGATTGTAAACTTGAAGGTAACTATTGGACCGACCAACAAACAGCCGGAACTTTAAATTTAATAAAAGCTAAAAAAGAGGAAAATAGCCAAAAAACCTGATTGAACGCGGCATGATTTAACCTCCTTTTTAAAAGTATATATCTTATATGAAAAGAACGCCCCTCACTTTTTTTGCAGCACTAATTTTTACTCTATTGCTTCTTGCTCTTGGGTATTCTTCGTTCGGCTTCTGGACAATGCTGATTTTTTCTTCCGGGTTTCTAGGAGGGTTTATTATTTGGGCTCTATTGCCAATCAATAAAGTTCTTTACTCTAGAATTAAATTACCTTACTGGCTTACGATGGGATTTTTTCTGTCTCTTCACAAGGTAGAAGAAAATATCTTTAAATTTCAGGAAAAATTGGCCGAGATCACAGGAACACCTGTTCCAGAAATAACTCAACTGACATTAATTCTATTAGTCGTGGCATCTGTAGGCGCCTGGCTACTAATTCCTGCTATGCTTAAGCGGGGCGATGATTTTGCCTATTACTTGGCTTGGACTTTTTTTTCAGCGATGGGAATTACAGAGCTGGCTCACTTTATTTTACCGTTTTTCAAAAATCAGCCCTATGGCTACTTTCCAGGTATGGCCAGCGTTCTCTTTTTAGCTCCCGCTGCATGGTGGGGAATGGCGCGACTGTTTAAGAAACACAATGATTTTATCTAAAGATCGAATGGCGCCAGTATTGCTAGATTTTTCTCTTGCATAAATAAGGTATCGCAAATTTAGGGATTTATACCCCGAAGCGAAAAATCTGAGGAGACATGATGAAAAAGAGATCTACCAAATTAAAAACTAAAAATATTTTGACACCGCTACCCGAGTCAGGAAGTAAAGGGGAAATAACAGATTCATCTAAAGCCCCCCACTACGACACCCAAAAAAGCAGATCAAAGGTAAATACAGAAGTCGAAATGCCTCATACCCCAAATTCTAATGAAGACTTTGAGACTGAAAGCCAACCAAATAGTCTTTAATTATCTTTCAGTTAGCATTTCGAACTATAAACAAAACGACGTTATTGACTTATTTCTAGATTCATCTATCTTGTTTTACAGAGGTTAAGTTGAAACTTGCAATGGCGTGGATTTTTTCTATAATTACTTTCGCAGGAGTTGTCTCCCAGGCTAATTCAACTTGCCATGAAAGAAGCGTCTCTTCTATATCATCTATTGAAGAAAAGGCTCCTCAAAACAAATCTAATTTTCAACAAGATGATTTTAGTCACAAACACTCTCAGGATTCTGATTGCCATCACAGTGGTAGCGGATGCCGCAATTGCCATCTTGGCCATTGTCCTTTTACTTTAACGCCTTCAATTCAAGTTTCGGTATTTGATCCTAATCAGATGGTATATTTTATTACTGTTTCAGTCATTATATATGACTTTCAAACCAGTTTATTTCGTCCTCCAATTGCCTAGTTAGGCTTCTTCACAGTTCATAAATTTTTAAATTAATTTCGCGATAAATTTGCTTTGGTTTATTCATAGCTTACTTATTGTGGCTCGCTTCAATTTACTGAAGACGATTTTAAGGAGATCTCTGTAATGAGTAAAATGTCTTTCTTTTTGGGTTTGCTTTCACTTTTGTCACCGCTATTAACCTATGCGGATGAGACTGTTGCTGATTGTAAAGTAAGTAGTTATGTCGATCTTGTCCGTTGCGCAGAAAAACGCTCTTCCGATATTCAAATTTCTGAGCAGCAATTAAAATCTGCCGAAAAGTTAACGGACGTCGCCAATCAATGGATAAATCCAGATCTTGATGCGGACACGGTTGCCAAAGGGTCTGAGCGTTCAGAGACCAATATCACGCTTCTGTTTAATCTCAGACTCGGTGGTAAAAAAGACGCTTTGATTAGTGAAGCACAAAGCGAAATCGAGCGCGCCAGAGCTAATCGAGACTTGGGAGTGCATAAATCACGGCTAGAATTGATGTTGGGTTTGTATCGTCTAGCTCATATAAAAAGTGAGATTCATATCGAAGAGGAATCGGTAGATACTTTTTCTAAGATTTCCCAGCAATATCAGAAGCGACCAGCACTGTCTCCTGAGCAAGATGTCTCCCTTTCTGTATTTAAGATGGCCCTTGCAGATCATCAACTGCGGCTTACAAAACTTAAATCTGATGAAGAAAAACTGTATCAGGAGATTGTTGCGGTAACGGGACTTCCGAAGGCTCTGATTTCTAAAAACCTTCCTCAATCAAAAAAGACCTGGGTTCCCCTTGATGGAAGTTCAGCAACGGATGAATCACCTCAAGTAAGGGCAGCATTGGCAGATTTGAAACTTGCTAAAAGTCAGCGTCAAAAAGCTGAATCTGAATCTTGGCCCGATTTAAAAATCGGTCCATCTATGAAAGCGGTAAATGAAAATGGCGAATCGAATACATTTGTGGGCGTCGCGCTGTCAATGCCCCTCCCGGTATTCAGCCAAAATGGTCCGAGCCGTACCTATAGTGCTCAACGATTGATCGAAGCGGAAATGATAGCTGAGCAGACAAAACGAAAAGCTATTTCGAGTCGATCAGAACTTGTGAGTCGATATAACCAGACAATTCAAAGTCTAAAGAGTTCTTTGAGTTTAACTATTGTTAATGAAAAACATGAACAACTTGAACGACAATTTTTTAAAGGAGTTGTTCCTAGCTCACTTGTAATTGAGGCCCACCGGCAACTTTTTGACCTAGAAGAACGACGAAATTCTTCAGAACTAGAAGCACTCGAAGCCTATGGCCGAGTTCTTATTATTGATAATAAATTTAACGAGGTAGTCTTGTGAAAAAATATATATTTAAAGCTTGCGTGATGATTGTATTTCTAATGCGAGGGCAGGCTTTGGCTGAAGATGAGCATGGACATGACCACGCTTCAGAAAAAAAACCAAAAGCTGAGGCCAGTGACCACAAAGAACATGGAAGTCACGAGAATGAAAAAGAAGAAGCTCATGAGGCTGAACATAAACATGAAGAAGGAAAGCCTGAAGGGCATGGGCACGGAGACGAACACGAGCATGGAGAAGAAGAAAATCCTCAGGTTGGTCCGAATAAAGGAATTCTAGAAGCCAGTGAAGCTGAGGGTATTAAGCTAGGCCCTGAGGCCGAAAAGAATTTTGAAATTAAAAAGATGAAAGTATCAGGCACAAGTACGTATGACATTCCAAAGGAAGCCGTCGTAACTGCTGGTATTGAAGTTAATTTATATCGTTATCGTGGAGGGTTTTATAAACGCATTGATTTTGTCCAGCTTGGAAAATCTGGAAATAAAATTACCATCCGTTCAAAAGACCTAAAGCCTGGGGATGAAATTGCCTTCACGGGGTTAGGTTTTTTAAGAATTGCAGAGATTGCCGCATTCGGTGGCGCTCCTGAAGGCCACTCTCACTAATTGGAATAAATATATGTTAAATAAAATAATTCATTTTTCTATTTTTAATCGAGGCGTAGTTTTATTTTTGACGATCCTTATGGCTATCGCCGGTGTATATAGTTTTCAGCATCTACCGATTGATGCGGTTCCCGATATTACAAATAATCAGGTTCAGATCAATACGGTAATCGAAGGATTGGCACCCGAAGAGATTGAAAGAACGGTTACCTACCCTGTCGAATCCTCCATGCGAGGTGTAGCCGGTGTCGAAGAAGTTCGCTCAATCACACGTTTTGGTCTTTCTCAAGTTACCGTGATTTTTAAGGATTCGGTGGACATCTTTCGTGCAAGGCAACTTGTTACAGAAAGATTGGGCGGAGTTTCGGGGGATCTTCCTAATTCAGCAAAGCCCGAGCTTGGACCGATATCTACCGGTTTAGGAGAAATCTATCAATTCGTTTTAGACTATAAAGAAAAACAGAGCGGCGATGCCCGAGTTAAGCAACTTATGGAGCTTAAAGCGCTGCAAGATTGGTTTGTAAAGCCAAGACTGCTGACTGTCGAGGGGGTTGCCGAGATTAATACGTCTGGTGGTTTCGAAAAGCAGTATCACGTACAGCCTGATCCAAAGAAAATGGCTTCTTACGGAATTCACTTTGAAGATATTCGAGAGGCCCTTGAGAAGGTAAATAAAAATGTCGGTGGCGGTTACGTAGAGCAAACGGCTGAACAATTTCTTATTCAGGGTGTGGGATTAATTAAAGACTCCAAAGCAATAGAGCGCGTTCCTGTAAAAAGCCTTGAGTCTTTTAGAATTGTAACTATCGGTGATATCGCCCGCGTTACTTTAGGTAAAGAGCTTCGCACAGGATCGGCTACATTTGATGGTCACGAAGTGGTCCTTGGGACCGTGATGATGCTATTAGGTGAAAATAGCCGAACGGTTTCTACTCGCGTACATGAGAAAATTGAAGACATCAGGAAAACTCTTCCGAAGGATGTCGAGATTACTACTGTCTACAACAGGTCTGACCTTGTGAATGCCACTTTGGGAACTGTCGAACACAACCTGATGATGGGGGCATTTCTAGTTACGATCATTCTGCTTATTTTATTAGGAAATATTCGCGCAGCACTAATTACAGCACTGACAATTCCACTTTCATTGCTTGCTACGTTTTTAGTTATGAAGCCTCTCGGTATATCTGGAAACCTTATGAGCTTGGGTGCACTGGATTTTGGTATCATCGTCGATGGTACAGTTATTGTTCTAGATAATTGTGTCAGGTTTCTTCACGATCGAGCGAAGAAATTAGGACGAGATTTATCTCGAGACGAAGTTAAGCAAGCTGTTTACGAATCAACAGTTGAGATAAGGCAAGCGGCAGGTTTTGGCCAGTTCATTATAGTAATGGTCTTTCTTCCGGTGTTTGCATTGACTGGGGTTGAAGGAAAAATGTTTATCCCGATGGCTTCAACATTTGCTATCGCGGTGCTCTTGGCGTTTGTTCTTTCATTCACGACGGCTCCGGCCTTAGCAAGTATCTTCTTATCGGGCAAGTCAGTAGACAAAGAACCAAAACTGATGGAATGGATTCGCAGAGCTTACGTTCCATTTTTTGAATTCGCCTATAAACGAAAAAATTTAACGATGGGTTTGGGACTTGCTTCTGTCGTTTTAGGTGTCGCTCTGTTTATGACCAGAGGTGCAGAGTTTTTGCCTCAATTAAGTGAGGGATCTTTTGCATTTCACATGATACGTCCGGTAAATGCGAGTCTGAGTCAATCCGTAGAGTTTCAAAGAAAGGCCGACAAGGTAGTTGAGACGTTTCCGGAAGTCGATCACGTGTTCTCTAGAATCGGAACAAGTGAAGTAGCTACAGATCCTATGGGAGTGAATGTCTCAGATACGTATATTATGCTAAAATCTAGAGACGTATGGCCACTTGTCGATGGAAAAAAACGAACATTTCAAGAATTAACGACCTTGATGGTTGAAAAACTTGAGAAAGAGATTCCTGGTCAAACGTATTTAGCATCTCAACCAATTCAGATGCGTTTCAATGAACTTCTAGAGGGAACACGTGCCGATGTCGCCGTAAAGGTGTTTGGACCTGATCTTGATAAGCTCGTGGAGTTCGCAAAGAAAACTCAGGAAATAGTTTCTAAGGTTAAGGGCGCAGGTGATGTGGAAGTCGATTTGGCTGGAACATCCCCAGTACTAAGAATTGAACCAATTGAAGCAAACCTCGCTGCATATAATGGCTCTGTGAGGGACGTACTAGATACAGTTTCGATTGCTCTTGGTGGACAGGAAGCTGGTTTCCTATATGAAGGGGAACGAAAGTTTCCGATTGTCGTTAGGCTCGACAATGAGCAACGATCTGACCTCAATTCAATTAAAGATCTTCCCGTTGGAGTGGGCCCTAATGTGCTCGTAGCGCTCGGAAAGTTAGCTAATGTTTCTTTCAAAGAAACTTATGGATCTGTTAATCGTGAAAATTCAAATCGCCGAACAGCAGTTCTAATTAATTTACGAGGGCGTGATACAGAATCCTTTGTCATAGAAGCCCAAAAGGCTGTCGAAGCTGCCTTAAAGCTTCCTGATGGTTATTATTTGGAATGGGGCGGAAATTTCAAAAATCTCGAACAGGCAAGGTCACGACTTATGATTTTGGCGCCTGTCGCTTTGGCATTAGTCCTGATGATGATTTACGCTGCGTTTGGAAGTATAGCGCAAACATTTCTTATTTTTGCATGTATTCCTATGGCCCTTGTTGGTGGAGTAATCGGATTAATTTTGAATGATCTTCCGTTTAGTATTTCTGCGGGTATTGGGTTCATCGCTCTTTCGGGAATCGCTGTTTTAAACGGTGTGGTTCTTGTGAACTTTTTTAATCAACTTAAAGCCGAAGGTAAAACGGGAAAAGACCTTGTGCTTTCAGGAACGCTTGTTCGACTCCGTCCAGTTCTAATGACTGCACTTGTTGCGGTCTTCGGTTTTATCCCAATGATGATCTCTACCGGTATTGGTGCTGAGGTACAAAAGCCGTTGGCATCCGTAGTTATTGGAGGAATCATTTCTTCGACTTTACTAACTTTGATCGTACTTCCGATTTTATTCTCTCGATTTGAATCGAGAATGAAGGGGCGTGTTGCGCACTAGTATTTTTAGCCAGAGAGCTCTCTTAAATACCAGGATGGAAGCAAGGCTAATTTTTATTGCTTTAACGATTGTATGTGGACTTTCTGCTTCAGGGAGCTCAATAGAGGCAGCTAAAATTCGAGCCCCTATTGAGCGACGGAAAAGTGAGAAACAAGAGGACGACTGGAGACTCGTCCTCGGAATCCCCGTCCTTCTGACATTTGGTCTTTTTATATTGGGAAATAGGAAGTCAAAAAAAAATGAAATCTTAGGTAGAAAAGAGAAAAAAACGTAAACGATCCAACTCGCCTAGTTGTAAGCTAGTGGTGTAATGCCCATAATG
>CAZCHT010000075.1:0-22234 GCA_964498705.1 uncultured Bdellovibrio sp.
GCCGAGAAAGAAAATTTAAATTTAAAAATTAAGAAAATTGAATTTGAAGATTGGGCGATTGAGTACGCCGAATTTTTAAAGAAATCGGTTCACAATGGTGATGAGATCGCGATGGCTTTCTTTCCTGTGCCCAATGTACGCACCGAAGTGGGCGAGTCGGCATCGACCACTATGGCATCGGTTAAGCTCGCCGAGATGGAAGGCGATAAGCACGTTGAGTTCAATATGTACTTGTACTTACCGACCAATAAAAAATATATCCTCTATACCCCAAAAGGCGGAAAATTTTACGCCAATCAAAAAGGGCGGTTAGAAGAAAAAGGCATTAAAGAAGTGCATATGCTCAAGTCAGAAGTGAATGATTTGTCTAAATATAAGGCACAAAATTATCTGAATAACTTAATCGATAGTTATAAACAGAAAAAAACCGCGAAAGCCGCCTAGTTGAAACTAAAAGTTCAGCTATCCCGCTTAGAAATTAGCGTAAAAATTCACCGTCAGAAGAAATAATAAGAAGAAAACAAAGACCATTCGGTGGTTAAAATCTGATAAAATTGTTGAAAACATCGAAGCGTTTTAGCAGTCCGATCTTAAAAAACAACAGATTTTTAGAATACCCTCTCTAGCTTGACGCATTTTTGTAAATTATTACCAGCGTTGACAAATTCTCAATCCTCAGGCTTTTTATTCGTTCCCAATTAACTATCAAAGGTGGACGTTCATGATGGATTTAAGTAATGCTTCCTTGCTGCATTTACCGGCAATTTCGGGTGTAGTAGGGCTATTAATCGCTTTATTCTTTTACTTCAAAGTCAAAGCACAACCGGCTGGAAACGAAACGATGAATCGTATCGCAACCTACATCCGCGAAGGCTCGATGGCATTCCTTGTACGCGAGTACAAAGTTTTAGCTATCTACTCTGTAGTTGTTGGCGCGGCCTTGTTTGTAGCTCTAGGTTGGGAATCATGTGTATTCTTCTTATTGGGCGCATTCTTATCTTTGCTAGCTGGCTTCTTCGGTATGAAAGCAGCGACGTACGCTAACGTTCGTACGGCTCAAGCCGCTACGACAGGAATTAAACCAAATGCATTGCTAGTAGCTCTTGATGGTGGCGCGGTAATGGGGCTTGCCGTAGCCGGTTTAGGTTTGATCGGTTTAGGCGTTCTTTACACTACATTTAAAGATCAAAAGTCAGTAGGAACTATTCTTCACTCGTTTGCAGTAGGAGCTTCTTCGATCGCGCTTTTTGCTCGTATCGGTGGTGGTATTTATACTAAAGCGGCTGACGTGGGTGCCGATATCGCGGGTAAAGTTATCCAAGGTATTCCTGAAGACGATCCAAGAAATCCTGGCGTTATCGCAGATAACGTTGGTGATAACGTGGGTGACGTTGCTGGTATGGGTGCGGACATTTACGAATCGATGGTTGCGGCTATCGTTTCTACTATGGCGATTGCATTCACTATCCCAACCTCTTCATTAATGAATCTAGTTCCGGGTGGTGACGAGGCGACTATCAGAAATGCAGCGATCGTATTGCCTCTGATTCTTTCAGCTATCGGTTTGATTCTTTCTATCGTAGTTATTTTTATCACTCGTGCTTGTCGTGCGATGTTTGCTCCGGCAGCTATTCTGCGTTTTGCTCTTTTGGTTCCGCCAATCTTGTTAACTGTAGTTAGTGCGATCTTGATGCCTATGTGGAATGTTTCTCAAGGCGTAACAATCGCTTTGGCTGCGGGTTCTATCGGTGGTGCTTTAATCGGTCTTGTTACTGATTACTACACGTCAATGGGTCCTGTTAAAAAAATTGCTGAAGCCTCTATGACTGGTCCTGCGACTAACGTAATTCGTGGTTTGGCAGTCGGTATGGAATCAGTAGCACTTCCAACTATCATCGTTGTAATTGCTGCTGCGGTTTCGAATCATTACCTAGGTTTATACGGTATCGCGATGGCGGCTGTTGGTATGTTAGCTGGAACAGCTGTTGTAATGACAGTAGATGCTTACGGTCCAATCGCAGACAACGCGGGCGGTATTGCTGAAATGGGTGGACTAGGTAAAGACGTTCGCGCGATCACAGACGAATTAGATGCGGTTGGTAATACAACAGCAGCTATCGGTAAAGGTTTCGCTATCGGTTCAGCAATCCTTACCGTTGTGGCATTATTCAGTGCTTTCAATATGGAAGTGAACCACACACGTGCTGAAGCTGGCATGGCCGCAATGTCATTAGACTTAACGTCAGCGGGTGTTTTAATAGGTCTATTACTTGGTGCGATCTTGCCATTCCTAGTGGGTGCAACAACAATGACAGCAGTAGGTACAGCCGCTGGTGATATCGTTGAAGAAATTCGTCGTCAGTTCGCAGAAATTCCAGGTTTACTAGAAGGTAAAGCAGAACCTCAACCTTCAAGAATCGTAGATATCGCTACGAAAGCAGCCCTAAAACAAATGGTGTTGCCAGGTATGATCGCAGTATTGGCTCCAGTTCTTTGCGGATTCTTAATGGGTCCTCAAGCTCTTGCCGGTTTATTAGCGGGTGCTTTAGCGGTGGGCGCGACTATGTCTTTGTACATGGCCAATGCGGGCGGCGCATGGGATAATGCTAAGAAATTTATCGAAAAGGGCGGAATGCCAGGTCATCCAAAAGGTTCTGATCTGCATAAAGCGGCCGTTGTTGGTGACACTGTGGGTGACCCGTTCAAAGATACATCGGGCCCAGGTATCGCAATCTTGATCAAAGTTATGGGTGTCGTATCTTTATTGATCGCGCAACTTGTAGCTACGATTGGTGGCTAGTCTGGATGTTCCACGCCTAAGGTCGGCCGCCTTGTGCGGCCAATAGGTGCAATTTAATATTCCAAAGTTGTTTCAAACTGAAACAAAACAAAATCACTCATTCTGCTATAAGAAGTTTTAGCTTATTTTTTTAGTTTTATTCAAATTTTAAAGATTTGGTCCGAAATGAAACTATGATTATAGGCTATTGTGATGCTCAATAAGGCATCAATTTTATTTAGTTTATTGGTAGTTGTTGTTGGTTTTTATTTTTTTAAAAATACCCTACCAGAAAATTTTCAAAAGCAAAGGCAACCAGCTCAGACGTTGGCTACTACTGCTGCTTCAACTAAAGTTGTCGATCAAAAAATTGCAGAAGAAAAACGTTTAATTACTGAAGATGAAATTAAAGAGTTAACAACCAGTTTTTTTGGTCCTGAAAACTTCGAGAAGCTAAAATTAAAAGTAAATCAATTTTCAGAATCTGATTTTAAAAAAATAGTTAATTATTTTAGCTTTCATTTGTATCCAGTTTCAGATCTTAAGTTTACTTTGCGTGGTCTTGATTTTTTAAAACTAATTTTCGCAAAGGATTCTTCAGTCGTGACTTCAGAGCTTCTTCAAGCGCTGAAGAATTTAACTTTAGATAACAATCCAGCTATCGTTAGGGGGGCTTTGCGTGTCTTAGCAACTCTTAACACCGAGGAAGCTTTAGGAATATTAGCAGCAAGTATTGATCAAGAAGACTCAAGTATTAGCGCCGAAGCTATGAATATTATTGCAGCAAAGATGAATCAACATGTCGGGTATTTTTTAAACGCAAACCTTGATCAAAAAATTATTGAGAAAGTTCAGTATTTTGAAACCCATGGTCAGGGTACTTTGGAAGTCAGTACGTCTTCGATTCAAATATTAACAAAAATAAAGAGTAATGTTTCATTGGTTTATCTAGCTGATAAAATTAGAAGTTCAGATTTAAATCTGAACTTAAAAAATGAAATTGCCAAATCATTGCCTGCTTGGGGACAAGTTTCTTTAGGTACTCTAGAATACTATCAGGCCTACTTGCAATCGCTTCGAAAAGAAGTGAATCCAATGATTGATAGAGATCGCAGAGAGGGCCTTCAAATTACAGCTGAGGCTTTAATTAAAATAAAGAATAAAAAATAATTGTGTTCCCAGCCATTCCTAGAAACTTGGTTTTACTGTTGGATCGCCATTGATCGACATTCCCATATGCCAGCTTTTTGAGTAATCGCCGTATAGATTATCGCCTTGCCATTCTATGAAAGCGTCACCAATTGATTTTGCATTTGTATTAAGTTGTGAATAAAATTGGCCTTGCCCATCTGCCATTGATCCAGTTTTCGTTGATCCGATAACGGCAATGCCGCCTCTGGTTCCGCTAAGCATATAGGGTTCTAAAAGAGAAAGGGAGCTTGGTAAGACCGCGGAGCAAGCAAATAAATTAACCAATCGAGTTTCTACAAGAAAACCGGGGCCTGCTGAAAGTGAAAATTGTGAAAAAAAGTGTCGATTTGGGTTCGAGTGAACCATCACATGCATCATTTCGTAGGGTTGTTTAATAGAATCTAAATAGGAACTTTGACTTAAGTTTGGATAGTTTTTTGCGGTAAGAGTAAATCCAGGCATACTGGGAACAATGTAAGAGCCAACCCAATCTTTTTCTACAAAAAGAAGTGATTTTCCTATGAGGGGAGAGAGCATTTTTACAGTAGCATCATTAGCTAATTTAGTTATATATGCTTTTGTTGTATCTAGTTCATTTCCATAAAGACTATTTCTTGAAAAATCAATTCTTCCTATCCAAATTTTAGGTCGTTGGTCACCACCTATGTTAGAGAATCTGCCATCAGTCGTAGAAAAATTGATCGTTGAATCAAGAGATGCTAACGCTACATCAGATGGGAAAACAGCAGTAGCGCCATTGAAATCATTGGGGTGAACATATGTCGGTTGGTTAATATCGCCAATCAGAAAAACCCCAGCAAATTTTCTTTGTGTAGAACTTCTTTTAGTGATTAATAACTGCCTAAGTGTATTTGAGTTCATTTTAGAAATTGATTGAACTTCTGGATTTGCAAATCCTCTTAAAGATAAAGAGCCAACAAATTGATTTATTGCCATGTTAACAGCAGAATCGCTATACAAATAATCTCGCACTAAAATTAGAACTAGGGGGTCGTTAGCAGTGTCCAGGTAAATATAAGTATTTGAGGAGATCGATGTGGAGACTTTTCCGGTAGCA
This sequence comes from uncultured Bdellovibrio sp., assembly GCA_964498705.1. Taxonomy (GTDB): domain Bacteria; phylum Bdellovibrionota; class Bdellovibrionia; order Bdellovibrionales; family Bdellovibrionaceae; genus UBA2316. The sequence goes on from CAZCHT010000075.1 coordinate 5,049, forward strand.
TCTTTGGCCCAAAGATAAAGAGTTTTACTTCCGCCTGAGGAAGTAACATAGTTTGTTGGAGCGGCAGACACCCAACGAATATCCGATGCTAAAGGGGCCACATTGCTTTCAGTAATCAGGTAGCCTGTAATTCCAAAATCATCCCAGCCGGTAATTGAAGTAATTGGTATTGATAGGCTGCCATTGGAAATTGGTGTTTTAAAACTGTATAAATTTGGCGGCATCGTGTCTGTTCTCGGTACTACCAATGGCATTAAGACTACAACGGCACTGAGAGATGCAGATATATTTCCCGAAGTGTCTTTAGCCCAAGAGTATATTGTTTTTGGAGTTCCAGCGGCGCCACCACCTTGTGAAGACTCTTTTCCGCCTGGCTGTTGGGTTACGACGTAATTTTCAATTCGATATTTATTAGGAATAGTCCTAAGCCATCTAGAGTCGTCAGGTAATGGTTTACTAGGAGATTCTGTTATTAAATAACTATCAACTTGGATATTATCGCTAACCTTAAATGAATTTATGTTGATTTCAGAACTGTTTGTTTCTCCTTGAATTGAAAAGCTTGATACTGTTGGAGGGGTCATATCTGGTAAGCTAATATTCAGCGTAACGCTTTTTCTGTTATAGATATGTCCTTCGCTATCTTTGACCCAAGCGTAAAGATTCTTAGTTCCTTCACTTGAAAAAGTGTAAGTCGTTGGCGCTGTTTGACTCCAGTTGATGTCATCAGCATTTGGATTGATATCATTTTCGGTTAAAAGATAAAAATAAGATTTGTCTTTTTTACCCTCAATATTAAAATCTGAGATTGGCACAGTCAAAGACAAAACTTCTTGTGGAACTGAAAATGAAATAATGGCTTCGGATGTTGAAGAATTTTGAATTTGATCAGAAGAAATAAGCTGGGTAAGTTCGGTTTTAAAACCTCCGGCACCACAAGCTAGTATAAATTGCATTAAAAATAATACAAAAAAAAGTTTCACTTCAAACCCCTAAACGTGAATGTCTTTATCATATTTGAATTAAGGTGCTTTCCCTAGAACTAGTTCGAAAACGATTCAATCTGGAGCAAAGTTATCTCAAAATAAGATGCCTAGTAAGGCTTCGAATTGAGTGAATTACATTCTAGGCGCTTAAGCGTGAAGACGAGTTCCTTGTTCCATCGTTGCCGGATGAATTTAAAAAATCGTCATTCGCCTCTGTGTTTGATTTCGTTTGTTTATCACGACTCTGGCCAGAGACTATCGACAAAATATCAGAGACCATTTCGTCCAGCTGATCCACAGATTCAGTTACCGAAGAACCAACTTGAGCTACGTGATTCGAAGTGATTACGTTTTTATTGGTGGCAGATTCCAAAGACGACATCGCATCCCCAATTTGGTCTAACCCCAACCTTTGTTCATTAATTGCATTTCTAAGCTCTTCGCTAATACCACCGACTTCGCCAACTTGTTTTACGATCTCATTTAAAGCCTGCTGGCAATTTTGTGCTGCAGACACAGTTTCGTTAATTGATTTTCGACTAGTCTCAATTGAGCTTTCCAATTTGGAATTGTTTTTAGAAATAATCGACTCTACATTGCCAACACTGCTGGCAAGCATTTCTGAAATCTCTTTTGCCGCTTGACCGCTCATCTGAGCTAATTTACCCACTTCTTCTGCGACCACGGAAAAGCCTTTACCGTATTCGCCGGCCCGAGCGGCTTCGACACTTGCATTGAAAGACAGAAGTTTGGTTTGAAAAACGATCTCATTTATAACCTTCGTTTTAGAAACTATTTCAGAAATGATTCCGATGATGTTTTTGAAATCTTGATTGCCAGATTTAATATTCTCGACAAGAAAATTAGTTTCTTCTTGGATTTGTGTTAGGTTATTTAAAACCTGATCCGTACCATTCTTTCCTCCCAAAGCAAGGGTCTGTGATTTCTGAGAGCTCGCCTGCAGTCTTTCCGAGTTTTCAGCAGTAACACTGACCATTGATCTGATTTGTTCTAGACTACTTGCTGTCTGTTGGGTGGCTGATGATTGTTCAAGATTTGCATTTTTTAAATCCGATGCTCCGGCATTTAGTTTCGAGGCCATCGTCTCTAAAATTTTAGAACTGTCTTGCAGGTTGTTAGCAATTTGGTTTAACGGAACAATTCTAAGATAAATTACCATGAATGAAAATAATGAAAGCAGCCCTGCAAAAATCGAGGTCACCAGCGACAATAATCTAAAACTTCCAATTGTTCTCACAAGGTCTTGGTTGGCTAATTGTTGAGCCTCGTGTGCGCCTTTTCCCAAAGCATCGAGTGCTTTTCCAGTTTTCTCTGACATTGCGTCCAATCCCGTTTCAGGTCTTTTCATAATTAGGTCACCGGCTTCTTGTCCATTTTTCCAATAAGCCGCAGTCATTTCCAAACCCACTTGCGTGAGTTGATGAGCCTGAGCCCGAACATTTTCAAAGTCGGATTTCATTTCTGAATGTGTTTGAATAAGTTCATTTAAAATCGACTCTACTGTTTCCGCATTTTCATTGGCCTCTGTGATTGAGTCTTTTTCCTTGGTCAGTGAAGCATCCGTTAAAAATTGTTGGATCTGAGTGACGTGATATTTCAATTGCTGGGTGCGCAGTTCAAAGGTGTTTTGGACCTCTAAATGAGTTTGCGTCAACTGAATTTGGGACAGAGAGAAGTAGGTTACAATTGCTGCTCCAAAAGTAATCAAGATCAAAACTACACCAGATGATATAATAATCGAATTTAACTTCATTGAAATCCTCACAAGCAATATTGGTAGAAAATTGTGATCGTATCCTATTATCGACAACCATAGGCAAAACATTAGGACTGAGGTCGGAAAAGCCACCTGGATATAGTCTGGCCACGCCAGGACCTTAGTCGTGGCTTCTGCGTTTATTTATCTTTGCCTTCTTTTGGATGTCTAACACAATTTACGAACCCACGATTGAATGTTTAAAATTTACTTCTCAAAAATAACTTCCAATCTAGTCGTGTTCAACTAGAGTCAATCTATGGCGAAAAGTCACTTTGTAGAAGCCTTAGAGAGAATCACATCCGCATTGGAAAAGAACGATCTGACGATTCATGATATTTTTATTTTGTTAGGTGAAAAGGGTCACTTGATCTTGATTCTTTTTTTCAGTGTGCCTTTCCTGCAACCAGTGCCTTTGGTCGGGCTGTCAACCCCACTGGGTGCACTGATTGTGATTGTGGCTTTTTATTTCTTGCGCGAGAAAGCGCCGTGGTTGCCGAAACGATTTTCGCATTTGGTGGTACCTAAGACTATTTTGATGACCACGATCGAGTTGATTCAAAAAATTTGGGGATATCTTGAGAAAGTTTTAAAACCGCGCTGGCCTAGGCTGCATGATTCGCATCTATTTCGAGTTGTTAATTTTTTTATCGTGGCAATATCGGCGTTGTTACTGGCCCTGCCACTGCCGATTCCATTTTCTAACACCATACCTACATTGGCGATTGTCCTAAACACAGTCGGGCAACTTGAAGAAGACGGCGTGATTATCTTTTTGAGTTTTGCTGCGTTTGCCCTGTCCGTCGCGTTCTTTACCGGCCTTGGGGCTGGTGTTTTTCTAGGGATTGAACGGATAGTGACCCCATAGTATTCTATTTCTAACACGTCATGGGTAACGATTTCTATAAAGATCAAAAATTTGGAAGGTCACTAAAGCTCAGCCTAATTGATGGCTTGCTTTATTCGATCATGGTTGGGGCGGGGGAATCCTATTTGCCAGCGTACGCGCTCGCCTTAGGATACAGTGATGTCGCAGCGGGCGTGTTGACGAGTCTGCCATTGATCACCGGTGCGTTTTTACAATTGTTCACTCCGACAATTATTCAAAAAACAAGAAAACCCAAGCGCTGGATGGTGCTATCAGCGGCCGTGCAGGCCATGGTATTCCTACCTTTGATTTATTTTGAAACTCATCATAAACCAAACTTTTGGATTTTGATTTTAATTTTTACATTATATTGGACGAGCGGATTTTCTATCAATCCATATTGGACGCATTGGATGAATCATCTGGTTCCGGATGAAATCAAGAATCAATATTTTTCTTTGCGTTCAAGGGTGGCACAGTTAGGTGTTTTGATTGGGCTTGTAGGGGGCGGTTTATCGTTGCACTACAAAGTTGAAATTGGTCCATTCTCTGGATTCTTTACTTTGCTTTTCTTGATGGCGTTTGTATGTCGGATTATATCTAGCGTGATTTTGAGTCAAAAAGAATACGTTGTAGAGTGGGATACGAACGTGGCCACCGAGAAAGTTTCGTTTAAAGACTATTTTAAGTTTCTGACGTCGGGGAGTGATGCGAGTAAGTTTATTCTGGGTCTATTTCCATTTTATGTGTGTGTTTATATTTCGGCTCCATTTGTGAGTCCATTTTTATTGTCGCAAGTTAAGATGGATTATTCCGACTATATGGGTGCCCTGATTGCTTTGCTTGGCGGGAAAATTTTAGGTGCTATCTTTCTAGAGAAGAAGGGTAAGGAAATGTCGCCAAGTCATATTTTCTTTTGGGGTGTACTTTTAATCTCTCCGGGGCCAATGTTTTGGGGGTTGTCGAAAAACTATATTTTTATTTTACTACTTCAATTCTTCAGCGGTTTTGCCTGGGCATTTTACGAAGTCGGTACGCAATTGCTGTTGTTTAAAAATCAAAATATTAAAAACCGAATTTCTTTCGTATCGCTATATAACTTTGTGATGTCGTGTGCAGTGATTGTGGGTACATTTATTGGAGCTAGTTTTATTAGAAACTTTTCGCCAACGTATCAGAATTTTGTGACGTTGTTCTTGCTAGGCGGATTCTTCCGCGTGGTCTTCAGCGCCGTTCTTTTGAATCGTGTGATTAAGCCCAAGGGGGATGATTTGCAAACCCCTCAGGCCTCAAAATAGTAATTAATTAGCTGGCTATTTAGCGTTGAATGCAGGCGATTTCAAAGATCGCTTCGCGATCCCAGCTTGCCCATTTTACAAAGTCACCTGCTGTTTTTAATACCGCAGTCGAATAATAACGAGCCGGCACATTCGCATTGAACACTTCGATTTCATATTGGTTGTTACCCATCGATTTAATTTTCGGGGTTACGTATGCGAGTAGTGGCAAATTAACTTCGCCGCGAGAACGACCGTCTAGGTTGATTCTTTGCGTGTAGATGGTTTTTGTATTGTGAATGCCTGAACAATCTAGCGTGATAGTATACGCTGGTGCCGTTATAAATAGTGTAGTCAAAGCCGTAATTAGTGTTTTCATTATTAGGTCCCCTTGTTAATCTCGACGGATAGGCTAGGGGAATCATCAATGTTTGGAAAGATCTTTTTACTGTTAGTAGGCGTGTTAATAGGTAGTTTTTTGCTAACAGGCTGCGAAAGTTTTTCGACGTATAGATTCCAAAAAAACGTGAAAAGCGTGATCGCTTCAAATCAAGGGGAATTGCAATATTGTGCGTGTACGGCGTCGATGGCGGGCCAGATCGTTGATGGTCGGATGGAAATTAGATTTAATATCAATCACATTGGAAAAGTGACGGAAGCTTGGACTGACCCCAATGTTTACAACAAGAAACTCGCCGCATGTGTTATAGATGAGATTTTGAAAATGTCATTTGATCCTCCGTCCGAAGGCGCGGATGTTAATTATCCTTTCGTTTTTGTCGGGACAAAATTCACGGAAAGCCAAAAGAAAACGGGGAAAGAATACTGTGAAAACAATCGACGACAATCTAAGGCGATTGTCGAGCCTTAAATAACCGGTGAAGACCCTTGTCGTGATAGCGATCGTCGCTTGAACCCATTTCTTCGGCAGTGTAGGCGCTTTTTACATTTAAAACCTGCACCTGCTTTGTATCTTCAATAATTTTGATTTCTACGCGCCAGGTGCGGTACGCAAGCAAGACTTTGTCTTCTGTAAAATACAAACGTTTCTTTTTTGCATCAGCGGGATCATATTCAAGTTGGTTCACGACAAAACCGCGCAATTGAGTTAGACCTTGGCTTTCTAAAAATTCTATCTGGGATTGGGCGTGTGAACTCCACGATACAGAATATTTTTCTGCGGCGGATTCTTCTAGCCAACCGATTTTTTCATCGGGGTGGGCATCTACGTAGGGCAGATAGGGTTTGATATCTAATATCGGAGTACCATTCAGCAAATCCGTTGGACCAAGTTTGATTTTTAATCCGTCGATAGAAATTAAATCCAAGACACTCATTCCGATAGGGTTCGGTCGATGAGGTGATCGAGTGGCAAACACCCCGCGCTTTTTATCGCTGCCCCGAGGTGGCTGTACTAATGGATTCCAGTGATCGTTTTTATGAAATTGAAATATTACCCAGATTTTTGTGAAGCCATCTAGATCGCGAAGGGCGTCTTCAAAGTGAAGATCTTTGGCAAGTTCAATGTATCCTGCCGTTTCACTTAAATCGGGATTCGGCTGACGAGGCGCTTCGTTGGGGTTATCCATCGAGTTGCGGAAATAGCCAATGGGTTTAAAATTTAAACTATCCATTGAGTTACGGTTTTCCTAGGCCACCTGGCTTAGAGGTGGGAGTTAGTTCGTGATACTGCTTTGCAAATTCGTAAATAAAAATACTCGCAGCATTGGCTACGTTAAGAGAATTTTTAATTCCGCTCAAGGGTACCTTGCGAGTTTCATGGCAGGCCTCAATCACTTGCGGGTCCATACCAAAGCGCTCATTGCCAAATACAAACGCTGTTTTTTTATCGAACTTAAAAGGTAGTTCTAAAGAAATAGCATGATTCGTAGTTTCTGCCGCGATCACCCAGTAGCCTTGCGTTTTCAGATCATTGATCAGATCTAAACACTTTGCATGATTTTCCCACGCGACATAGTCATGACTGCCGAGCGTGGTTTTCTGAGTTTTTGGATTCGATGGATCGGGAGAGTAGCCCGCAAGAATTATTTTCTCGACGTTAAATGCTTCACTCGTTCTAAACACAGAACCCACGTTAAAACTGCTGCGGATGTTATCTAAGACAATCGTCAGTGGAATTACGTTCTGTTTCTTTTCGATCGATTTATCGTCTTTGTTGTAGATTATAAAATCTTCGTCTTTTAGATTTTTATTTAAATAACGTTCGACCGGGACGATCCAGTAGAGAAAATCCCGTAGAGACATATCTTTTTTCAAATGCTGACTGATCGAGTAGATTTTAAATAGCTCGACGTCTTTATGTTCCTTGTAGGCGTGCAGAGCCTCGATCAGTTGATTAAAGAGTGGCGTATTAAATCCTGTTTCAGGATGGCTTTTCTCAATAGCTAAGAAAAGCTCATGGATACGTTCTACTTTACGGCTCATGCGGCACTCAATTACTTAATTTTCTGACCGGGTTTAGCGCCAGAATCAGGGCTTAGGATAAACAAATCAGAACCCCCCGCACCCGCAGCCAGCACCATGCCTTCGGACATCCCGAACTTCATTTTGCGCGGCTCAAGATTCGCAACGATCACTGTCAACCGACCTTTTAAATCTTCAGGTTTATACGCGGATCGAATACCCGCTATGATTTGACGAGTTTCATCGCCAAGGCTGACCGTTAAGCGTAGTAATTTGTCGGCTTCCGGGATAATTTCTGCGTCTATGATTTGAGCAACGCGCAAATCAACTTTCATGAATTCATCGATTGTAATTTTACCTGTAACGGTGGCCGCGGCCGCTGCTGGTTTTGCATCCGTTTTTGCAGGCGTAGCCATCGTCACTGCTTTAGCGCCTGTTTTTGCCTTAGCTTTCAATGCTTGTAATTTTTCAGCTACACTTTTGGCTTCATCCATCATCGCTGCTACATTTTTAGGATCAATACGAGTCATCAGATGTTGATACGTCTGAATCACTTTATCTGTTAGGGCCGTTTGTGCGGCTTTAAATTCAGTGTATGGCTTTTCGTTGAATAAATTCGCGACCTTATCACTGAACGCAGGTAAAACCGGCGTTAAATAAATCGCAATAATGCGGAATAGATTTAATGTCGTCGTTAATACTTTCTGAGTCAGTACAGGGTCTGCTGAAACTAATTTCCAAGGGGCATTGTCATCAAAGTATTTGTTTGCTTTATCAGTTATCAGACGGATTTCATTCGTCACTTTAGTAAATTCACGATCAGCGTAATGCTTTTCGATCATTTCGCTAGCCAATTGGGCTTCTTTTAAAATTAGAGCCCCTGTTGCATCGGGTTCAGATAGTTTTGATTCGAAGTTTTTATTTAACATCGAAGCACCACGTGAACCCAGGTTTGTGATTTTGCCAACAAGGTCCGAATTCACTTTGCCTTGGAAGTCTTCCAAATTGAAATCCATATCTTCGACTTTTGAGTTTAGTTTCGTCGCTAGGTAATAACGAGCGTATTCGGGGGCCAAGTGATTTAAATAGGTGCGGATAGCAATGAAGTTTCCACGTGATTTACTCATGCGCTCGCCATTCAGGGTAATGAAACCATGCGCGTGAACAGCCGTTGGCGTTCTGAAATCAGCACTTTTCAACAAAGCCGGCCAAAACAGAGTATGGAAATACGTGATGTCTTTACCGATGAAATGATAGACTTCGGCTTTAGAATCAGTTCTCCAGTAGTCATCAAATGAAATTCCATTTTTAGCGCAATATATTTTTGTGGCGGCGACATAACCCATTGGGGCATCCACCCAAACATAGAAAAATTTGTCAGGTGCGCCGGGAATAGCAAAACCAAAATAAGGAGCATCGCGTGAAATATCCCAATCGCGAAGAGGCTCTTTGAACCATTCCATCATTTTTGCGCCCACTTCAGCTTGCGTGTGCTTTGGAAGCCAATCCACCAAGTAATCTTTGAAATCATTCAATTTAAAGAAATAGTGATCCGATGATTTTTTTATCGGTTCTGTTCCGCACAGGTAACAATGAGGATTTTTTAATTCACTTGGATTGTACGTAGCACCGCACACTTCACATGAATCACCGTATTGATCTAAAGCACCGCAGTTGGGGCATGTGCCTTTAACAAATCGATCGGGCAAAAACATTTTATCGTGCGTGCAGTACTGTTGTTCTACAGGGCGAATGTTGATGTGGCCTTTAGCTTTCATCTTGCCGTAGAATTCTTCGCACAGTTCTTTGTTTTCTGGCGAGTTCGTCGACGAATAAACACTGTGGTTGATTAATAAATCTTTAAAATCTTTTTCATGTTCTTGGTGAGCACGTGCGATGAGTTGTTCTGGCGTGATTCCTTCTTCGCGGGCGCGAATCATGATCGGAGTTCCGTGCGTGTCATCGGCGCAAATAAATACGCAGTCGTGTCCACTCATTCGTTGAGCGCGGCACCAAATGTCGACTTGTAAGTGTTCAAGCAAATGGCCTAAGTGAACTTCACCATTGGCGTAGGGTAGGGCGGCGGTGGCTAATATCTTTTTGGATTTCATCTGATACCTCTGTTCCGTTCCAATGTTAAACGGGCAAGTTAAGCGGGCAAAAGAAAAGGCGCCCTTACAGCGCCTTTAATGGATACAGATTATACAAAAAGTATCAGTTATGTAAATTTAAATGACTATTTCTTCGCTTCTTTAGCGTCGTTCCATTCCACTTTACCAGAATCTAAGTGATAGAGTGCTGTTTCCACTCGTAGAGTGCCTGATTTAGCGGCTTCACGAATGATTTTTGATTTTTCCATCAGTTTTACGGATACGCCGCGAGCATTATCCCAGCCTTCAGCAACAAAGCCGGCCGATGCTGTATTTCTCATACGTTCAGCGATGCGGGGTTGAACTTCCGCAACGAGAGCGTTGATAAATGGGCTTCCAGTGTCTGCTCCTGCAGGGGTCGAGAAAGCGGCTTTAACAGCCCCGCACGACGAGTGACCCATAACTAAGATCAAATTAGCACCTAGATGTTCTACTCCGTATTCGATACTAGCAAGAACAGAGTCATCAACCATTTCGCCAGCTGTTCTGACTACAAAGATCTCTCCCAGTTTTTGATCAAATACCACTTCTGGTGGAACTCGGGAATCGCTGCACGAAAGAACAATAGTATGGGGATTTTGGCCTGTCGACAAACGCGTGATGTCTTTTGAAGACGCACCATCTTTACGGAAGGATCCTTTTAAATAACGAGTGTTTCCATTTTTCAACCAACCTAATGCTTTATCGGGAGCTACCGCTCCGACTTTGCGGCCATGCTCTGCGTGTCCTGTATCCGGTGCGGCATGCTCATCTTTTTTCGCAATGGCTTCTGCTTTTTTCAGCGATACTTTTAGATCTTCTAGTTCTTTAGAGGTATCTACTTTCTTTTCTTCTTTCTTCGGTTCAGAAGTCGCTACAGCCGGAGCTGCGGGAGCCGTTGCTACGGCCGCCGGTTGTGCCGCTGCCTTTTGTTGCTCTTCTCTTTTTTTCATGTCCGCACATTGAATTAACGTTATAGACAAAAGTCCTAACGACGTAACCTTAATAAAATTCATTTTTTTCTCCTAATTCCCTTCCGTGGGATTTAATTTTTTGGAATAATTAATTTTGTCTTCGTCCGTTGTTTTCGTCAACAGCAGAGAGGGCTAGTGACTTTCGACTGGAGCTAAAGTAAAATGATATATATGGCAAACAGAGATCATCAACGCTCGTACTACAGTTTTTTTTCTACCTATGACAATCATGTGACTGTCGATCCAAAACAGATGGTCGTGCCGATTGATGATCATGGTTTTCACCGCGGCGATGGCGTATTTGAAGCCATTAAATGGGTTGGAAACAAAATCTGGTTATTAGATCCGCATCTGTCACGTCTTGAAAAAAGCTGCGATAAGATCAAGATCTCTTTACCCCTTTCGATTAATGAAACGAAAAAGAAAATCGAGGAACTCGTAGCCATATCCAAGGCTCAGCAAGGAATTATCCGCGTGTTTATTACCCGAGGCCCTGGCAGTTTTGGAATTAGCCCCTACGAAAGTACGGCTTCGCAAATGTATATCGTCACTACGGAATTGAAAGATTGGTCGATCGACAAAGTACAGAAAGGCGTTGCGATTCGAAAATCTGAAATCACACCTAAAAAAGGTATTTTTGCACAGGTGAAATCACTTAATTATTTGCCCAATGTCTTAATGAAAAAGGAAGCCATTGATAGCGGATTTGATTATGCGTTCGGCATTGGCGAAAGCGGTGAGGTATTGGAGAGCTCGACAGAAAACTTGAGTATTATCAAAGGTACTACGATTGTTAGCCCTCTGTTTGATTCTACACTGCGAGGGACATCCTTGATTCGGTTAACAGAATTGCTTTCGAAGGATTCACAGATGACTTGGCAGCAGCGGAATTTTTCCTATCAAGAGCTTATCGATGCAGATGAGGTTTTTCTTGTCGGCACAACCTTAGATGTTTTGCCCGTGACTCGTATCGGTGATTTAGCAAAGCCACAAACGGAAAAATCGTTGTGGCTGAGAAGTATTTTGCAGGCTGATCAGAAATAAGTGCTCTGCTGGTAGCGGACCAATAAGATTATAGCGCGCCAAATTTATAAACGCGGCTGACGTTATTCCAAACATCATCTAAAGTATACCAAACATAACCATCGTTTGCGTAACTAGGCCCCCAGCTGTTCATCACCTTTAAGCGCGTGATTTTGTTCTGTGCATTATACTCATAGCCAGTGATTAGCATCGAATGACCATCGGCTTTCCAGCGTAGATCAATAATAACTGGGTGACCGGCCTCAAGGAAACGTACAGTTTCATTGATGATAGTATTGTAGTCGCCTTCTTGAAATTTCCAGCTTCCACCCGTATTGACCATGGCTTCGTTCAGCACCTCTTTCGCATTGGATGGCAGTGCGAATCCTTCTTTGTTGTCGATAGCTAGTTTACGTTCGCGTGGAAGGCCGGCCAGGCCTTCGAATTCTTTTGGAGTGTAGACAGTACCGTTAAAAGTGAAGCTCTCTGGCAATGGACCTGTTAAATCGAGTACTGTTTTTTTCAAGGTATCGTAAGCTAGTTGTTGAGCTTTTCGTACCTCGGGGTGTTCCCAGGTGCCATACTTGTTAGCTAGGCTCTGTAGGTATCTGTTCCACTCAGGAACTTTAGTTTGTAGAGTCGAGTAGACTTGATTCATGTCCCAGCTTTCAAACGGAACATTTGGCGTCCATGATTCTTTAGGGACAATTCCCACTTTGCGCGTGAGTTGGACGGCCTCGTAACCAAAACCACCTTTTAAATCGTGGACGACTTTAATGTTGTCGACGCCATACCAAACACCTTCAATAATGTGCTGTAAGAATTTGTGAGCCACTAGGAACGGCTCAGATACGCGCATTGGACCCACGCGAGACGCATTGTTATGCATGTTATTAACGTGAATGTAATTGATAACCGCAAATAGATAACACTCCGAGGTTCGGCATTGGTTTGAAACTTCAGTGTGTTTTAATTCAAACGTTCTTCCTGTTGGGGTGTAGCGGGCTTCAGCAAAATCACCAATCGCACCCGGTTCCGGCATCTGCCAAGTCTCGCGGCCTTCAATCGTTACCGCGGACGGCGCGTTCGATGCCGGTTGGTAAACCTCCATACACGAAGTCTGTAGAGTGGCATATTTCGCAGCCAACGCCGGTTGAGCGAATGAAAATAGAGCAATTACTACTAATAAAGTAGCATATTTGAAAACTGAGAACATGGCGGCTCCGAGGGCAGGGTGTGGTTACGTCTATATATAGATAGAAATTATAAATCTTAAAACTGCACTGATATTATACAGTTATATTTTACATTGTAGCCGACCGGGCGGCGGAAACCGTCCGCCTGCTTGTTTTTTTGACAACAAAAAATCTTTATATGTTAAGGATTCTTTATAGCCTTGGCCGGCTATTTGTAATATCGTCAATCGGACATTGAATGCAGCTGAACGTTACTCGATGAGCATTCAACATATTGTACGTACGCTGGTCCGAGCTTTTTTGTTTATAGTTTTTGGTTACACGGTTTGATCCGCCTATGGCACTTGACGTCTATCTCAACCACCACCGGTATATAGACATCCAGTATTCTGTTTAAAGATGTCGACGATCTGCAGGCGGGTCAAAAATTTTTCTGTTTTTTTATTCGTTTAAAAAAACAAAACATTCTCTGCTTCAACTTTTACGTTTGAGATAACAGCGCTTGATGTTTCTCAACACTGTTGAATTCAATTGATGACTATTCTGTCATTAACTTTTTAGTTACTTTATATTTTTATGAAAAATCATTTCTTGCAAATGCTTATCTGCTGCTGCTTTGGGGCTTTTTGTCCCAAAAAGTTTTTCGCCAAAATTATCGTGGTGTAAACACGATTGGGCACACCATGTATAAATTTTTCGTTTGCGATGTATGTATTGAATTCGTTGAAGAAACTATGTAATAACTAGCCCAACATTTTTAACAAAACACATTAAGGAGTCCCAATGGGAAAAATGAATTCTATTGTTATTATTACTTTACTGCTTGGATTAGTTCAAGCCAACGCGATCTCTCTGAGATTTAAATCAAAAATCTTTTCAAGTGGTCCAGACATTTATGCATGTAATGCGGGTGTAGCGTCGGCGTTTTTACAAAACTCAGTATGTTATTTCAAAGGTACAAAAAACTTTTGTACACCAACAAGCTGTTCTACGGCTAAAGAAAATTGTAATACAAACTGCCTTTGCATCGATAAAGGTGGCCAAGGCGAAACCTACGTAAATAAATTATTATTGAAATACAAAGCATACAACACAGCAGCGGTTCCTGTTGCTTTCACAAAAAATGCAGCTGGTCCAAAATTCGAAGCGGTATTTTCTTCTGTTGATTCTTGGAACAGAGAAATCTCTGATGTGGCAACTCACTTCATGACTGAGGCCTACACAGGTTCATACTTCATCGATATTTGCTACCGTGGAACTCAAATTCCTAATGGTGGTGGTTACTTCGTATTATCATCTGAAGCATCAGCAATCCCTTTCTTAGTAACTGATTTACTTGGTTACGGATCATTTGATAACAACAGAAATGGTTTAGATTTTAACGTTGTTGGCGAAATCTACACAGAAAAAGCGGGCTTAACAGTTGAACGCCACGTAGTTTGCGGTACGTCATCAGCAACATCTGATTTCGTAATCAACGGAACGTCTGGTGTTCCATCAGGTCCAGTATCTGGCGCGACTTTCTACAATTCATCTGCAGAAGCGTCTCTGCGTGCATCGGCTCAAACAGTATCTCACGGTTCAACTATTGATCCTAAGTTTTGTAAAGTTCGTTACATCTTCCGCGAAACTAACTGGAAAGCAGCTCTTCCATTACAACGTGATAACAAAGGTGAAGGCGCCGAAGTTTGTACGTACACTAAAATCAGCGATCCATCTCAAGAGTAGGACGTAATAATATGAGCGTTTCGATGAAAATACCTAAATTGAGCCAAAGCTTACACCTAAGATTATTAAGTCTTTTAGTCTTAGTTGGGTATTTTCATGCTCAATCTGCTGACGCCTGTCAGGTAGAAAACGAAAACAAACGTAACGCTAAAATATTCTACGCGCTGAATGATAAGTTAACTAAATACAATATCGGCGCGTATGAATTAAAGAATTGTCCTCAAGATGTTATGCTTTCTAAAACGGTGGAGTTGCCATCGCCGCAAAATTTCTCGACAGAATCGTGGATGACTCAAACAGCGACGGCCAAACGTAGCTGCCAAATTGAATCTCTCAACGCTGATCCGTCGATAGCTCCAAATGTAAATGGGCAACCAGATGACAAATTCACTGAACTGTTCAAGGACCCTAGCGGCCAGACAGCTCCGTTAGTGGCACTAGCTGATTCATGCATCGGTATGAGTGTTCAGGAAACAACAGAAAAACCAATCAACGTGGATTCCTCGTTGAACTGCCAAGTGGTTTTAAAAAAATCGAATTCTAATTTGCTATTAAAAGGTGAGAACTGCCGCATTTCAGGTCAGGGTTTGCTGAGCTTAAAAGTAGAATGGGTTGTTTTAAACTCATGTAAATCATCTCCAAATTTAACAGATCTAAATTTAAGATTAAGGACCTCATCTATTAGCCGCGATAAGAAAAACACGGCCGCACCGGAATTAATCTTAGATAAAAAACTGGAAGTCGTATTTGAAAATGGAACTAGTGATGATCCTCGCTATAAATTGGGTGAGCAAATTTATTCCGTTAGAAAATCGGGTAAATATGAATTTGATTTTGATTTCTTAAGCATGTCTTTAGTGGGATCAAAACACACTCAGTTACGAGTTAAATCTGAATACCTTGTGAAAAACTTCTCGAAACAAAAAAGTCCATTTGTTTTAAGTCACTCTTTGTACCTAGTTAAAAACGGTAATTATGCAGCCCCTATGATGTTACGATCATGGTACTCGGGTGCTAACATTCCGGCATCTTGGATGGGCGTAGATGGTTTATCAGAAACGTTTAATTTTGGTCCTTCATTTGATTCGTTTGTTTTAAATGAAAATGCGACCAAAATTGAAGTGGGCGATATCATAGTTTTAGAAACAGAATTATTATCACCGAACCGCGGGCCACAACGATTTGTTGATTTTTTTGCTGAACAGCTTAAGAAGTTTCAAAAAGCGAATCCAGCGCCAGGCAATAATCTGAAGAGCGATAAAATTGATGAAATCAAGGGCCTTGCCGGTTTGACCGATATAAAAACAATCAATGAAATTGATCAGGCTTGGTCGGATCCACGTACCACTGCATTTACAATGATTCCTTTGAGTCCTGTGTACTACCGATCGTATTGCCTAAACGGTGAGTGTCGTAATTTTGATGAAATCGACTCGATGCCTGAAGTTCGTGTTTCTTTCTTGGTTGAAGAAGCTGAAATCGGTACAAAAATTAAACCAATTCAAGTTTATAAACGAAATTTTAAGAATCAAATTAATAAATCGGATCTCAGTGAAATGAGCCGAATAAAATGTTTCTAAGGAGACCACAAATGAAAACTCTATTAGCGCTTTTGATTACATCAGCAGCTTTTGCTCAATCGTCAGGGTTAGATGCACTGGGTGCAGATACTTTGGCTGATTCGCAATCTTCAACTCCGGCTTTAGGCACAGTAGCTAAAGTAGAACAAAAGGTGACTGAAGGTGTGAAAATGAAATGTGATGCTGTGAACGGTTGCGTGCTTTTCGTGGACGGCGGTAAAGGTTACGAAGTCAAAGTTTCTGTTGGCGCCGGCGAAGGTCCTAACTACAGCAGTGGCAACGGCGGTGGAATCAATATCTACAGTGGCTCTGATTCTGGTCAATATTACGGTTTAGCGATCACTCTGACATACTCTAATTACAAATGTACTCGTTACGTTCCCGAAGGCACTTACCGTATTATCGAGACCTACCAACATTTGATGGCCTCTCAAGAATACGTGAGCAAGGTTTTTGCAGCTTGGAAGAAGGGCGAAGACATGCCAACTCCCGATGCAGTTAAAACAGCTTTGGCTGTACTTGCGACTGTTAAACCAAGCCAAAACAACTGTGGCCAACGTTTAACTAACTAATTGATTTTTCTAGCCTTTTGAAAGGAGGAATATGAAGTCGTTGTTTATGCTGATATTCCTCCCTCTGATTCTACTTGCAGATAGTAATCTGTATTTCTCTAGTCCCAATTTATGTGCTCGCCAGTCTACAATTCCTGCGAAAAGTGCTTATATGTTTGTAGATGGTTTTGCCAGCGGTCGTGCCGCCACAAAATGGGCACGTGAAGCCGGAATAGACAATCTAGAGCTGGTTACAAAGACATGGCAACAGCTGCATGCACGCAGTTTTTTCCTTTCAAAACGTATCATGGAATTGATGCTGGCGAACGAGCTTCCTATCATTTCTGAAGCTCAGCTGAAATCATGTGGGCAGAGTCTAAACTGTCCTGAATTTAAAAATCTTGTTTTGCAGTATAAGCAAAAAATCGATCAATCTTCGCCTGATAAATCTCAAGTACAATGTACTTGGATTAAAAAATCTCTACCGATGTTGTTTTCAACTAAGACTCCTAATGCGAGCGATCTAGAAGAACTGGCAGTGGCGTATTTAGATAAAGGTTCGTACATCGATAACTGCGAAAAAATTTTCGCGGGTGATACTAAAAAGAATCCTGATATAGTGTTAAAATTTGATCTGAAAGATACAGCGAACTGGAAACAAACGGGTTTTGAG
>CAZCHT010000076.1:0-21680 GCA_964498705.1 uncultured Bdellovibrio sp.
CTTGGTTTGGTTGGTTGTTATGATCATACTTGGCCGTGGTGGTTTCCAACAGAAGCCTATCGATTTTGTAGATGCGAGTTTGTTTAACGCTCCCGTTTTGAATAATCTGGTTTTGAACTCTACATTTAGTCTGATTAAAAGTTCTGACAAAGACAAACTGCCGCAAGTGCAGTTTTTTACTAAGTCCGAAGACTATATTCCGTCTTTAAACGGTTTCGGCCAGAAGCCAACTATGATGGATGGTGTTCGTTTTAAAACAAAACAAAATGTTGTCATTATTTTGCTCGAAAGTTTTGCTTTAGAGTATATGGGAAAGCCAAATCACCAAGAAGGCTATACTCCTTTCTTAGACACTTTAGCGGATAAATCACTATTCTTCCACAATGCCTTTTCTAATGGTCGGCGATCGATTGAGGGTGTTTCGTCTATCATAGCCGGCATTCCCGCTTTGATGAACGAAGCATTTATCACATCTGAATTCGCATCCAATTATTTTGTTGGACTAGGAAGTATATTGTCCGAACAAAATTATCATCTGTCATTTTTCCATGGTGGAAATAATGGAACGATGTATTTTGATCGATTTACCAAAAGTGCCGGGATCTCTAACTACTTTGGCGCGAACGAATACACGGGTGATTCCGAGGACAATGATAAAGTTTGGGGAATCTTTGATGGGCCATTTTTCAAATTTTATGCGGGCAAGTTGAGCGAGTTTCGTCAGCCGTTTTTCTCGATGATCTTCTCGTTGAGTTCGCATCATCCCTATACAATTCCGGATGCGTTCAAAGGTAAATATAAAAAAGGTTCGTTAGAAATTTTGGAATCTATTCAGTACGCGGACGAGGCACTGAAAGAATTTTTTGATTTCGCTCAGAAACAGCCTTGGTATGAGAATACTCTTTTTATTGTAACAGCCGATCACACTCAAAAAAATATATTGCCAGAGTTCGACAACGAACTGGGGCATTTTAGAGTGCCTCTGCTGTTCTATCATCCCAAGATGGCTTGGCCAAAGATAGACGTTAAGTCTCCTGTCCAGCACATCGATATCCTGCCATCTATTCTTGATTTTTTAGGTTACGAGAATAAATTTAAAATCTTGTTAGGTGAGAGCGTATTTAAGTCTGTGCCAGATAAAACCGTACTTTTGTTTAACGATAATTTATATTACCAAGTCGGGCGGCAATACGTTTCTGTGTGGGATAAGCATGGTGAATTTAGACACTATGCGGTTGATGACCAAAGGTTAGCGATGCCACTGAACTTGTCTGTGGATTCTACAGTGGATTTCACATTGGAAATCAAGCTTTCCCTAGAGAAAAAATTGCGGGCCTCTATTCAATACTTTAATCAAGGTATGTGGGATAATCGACTATATTTCCCCAATAAATAAGTCATAATAGTTCCATGGTCCTTTTATACGCGTTTGAAAATAAAAAAGAAAACATCAGAATTTCGGCCGACTATCAACTGCAAGGAACTCAGTTGATCGCATCCTATTTAATCGATGATAAAGATCAAGAGTTAGAGGACTTCTACCCCTTTGAATCGGGCAAGAACATTTCGGGGTCGTTATTTCCACTGGAAAATTTGTGGACGACAACGTGTTTTGAGATTTTTTTAAAGAATGAAAAAACGTCTGACTACTATGAATTTAATTTTAACTCTAAAGGCGAGTGGAATGTTTTTTATTTTTCTGATTATCGCCAACGAGTTGGAAGTTCTAAAAATTCTGTAGAAGTAAAAATGCAGACTCAAGTTTTTGCAGGACGTCCACTGCTAGTTTATTCTTTTGATATATCTAATTTGGCAAATTTAAAATTTCCGTCGCAAATTAATCTGTCGGCGGTCACTAAAGGTAAAGCCGGTATCACCTATTGGTCACAAAAACATAATGGCCAAAAAGCGGATTTTCACGATCCGAAAAATTTTACGTTAACTTTGAACTATAAATAGAAGGTAGCATCCAATGGGAAGTCAGTTTAAATTAGGCATTGAAGCTCTTGTGGCCCAGAAACAGTACACTGATTTGTTAAAAACAAAACGTGTGGCGTTGGTAGCTCATCCGGCGTCTGTGACTGCGGATCTTGAGCACAGTATTGATTTTTTGAAGCGACATCTTGTGAACGTTACGTGTTGCTTTGGTCCTCAGCATGGTATGCGCGGGGAAAAACAAGACAACATGGTTGAGAGCGGCGATTATTTAGATCCTATCCACAAAATTCCCGTTTACAGTTTATATGGAGAACATCGGCGTCCCATTAAGCAATGGATGGATCAGTTCGATGTCTGCCTGTTTGATCTGCAAGATGTGGGTACTCGTATTTATACTTTTTTAACTACGTTGTTGTACATGATGGAAGCGTGCTCTCAAGAGAAGAAAGTTTTGATTATATTGGATCGTCCAAATCCAGCAGGTCGTTCGATCGAAGGCATGAAACTAGTTAAAGGCTGGGAAAGCTTTGTGGGCGCGTCTGTTATACCGATGCGACACGGAATGACTTTAGGTGAAATGGCCTTGTGGTTTAAGGAAAATCATAAAATTAATTTAGAAATGGTCGTGTCGAAAATGGAAAACTATTCAAGCATAGCGCCATGGCCAAACGGAATGCCCTGGGTGAATCCCAGTCCAAACGCTGCGAATGTCTTTATGGCGCGCGCATTTCCGGGAACCGTGATGATCGAAGGAACGCATTTTTCTGAAGGTCGCGGAACGACTCGGCCCCTAGAAGTTGTGGGCGCGCCTGATATTGATATTCAAAAAGTTCTCGCACACATGGAATCTTTGAATGCGGAATGGATGAAAGGTTGCAAAATTCGTATGTGCTATTTTGAGCCAACATTTCACAAGCATCAAAAAAAGTTATGTCAGGGTTTTCAAATACACACCGATGGTCTGTTCTATGACGAAGCGCAATTTAAGCCATATAGGCTGATGACTCTATTTTTCAAAGCCGTACGCAATTTATACCCAAGTTATGAAATTTGGCGAGATTTTCCTTATGAGTATGAAATGGATCGATTAGCTATCGATTTGATCAACGGCAGCGATTTCTTAAGAAACTGGGTCGATTCAAAATCGTCCAAAGTCGAGGACTTTGAAAACGAATGTCGCCGATCTGAATCCGAATGGTTGACGGAACGAGAGCCATTTTTGCTCTATACTTAAGGCGAGTTTGTGGCTAAGTCGATGGGCGAGTCCATATAAGAATTATTTAGTTAGAGAAGCGGCAAAATAGGTCGATAATAGGAGCATGAAATATCTATCGATCGGCGTTTTAATTGCCGCATTCATTTTGGGTCTCGGTTTAAATTTTGCTAAGGCAGAAGAACAAGTTATAGAGCAGTCATCACAAGTTGGTACAGCTCCTCCAGCACCGAATACTTCGGCTGCAATTGCCGATGCGGTAAAAAAAAATAATTCTAAAAATACGTTACTAACTCCGGGTGTTCCGAAAAAAAGTACTGTAACAAATAGTACGACTTCACCACCACCTGCGGTGGCAAGTCCAGCGGCTACTAAGCCTTCAACTCAAACTGCCACTACGCCTGAAACGTCCGCAGTGAGTTTGGGTTCTTGCAATTGCAAACTCGGAAGTTCAGAAGAAAACAAAGTTGAACTCGAAGACGCTAATAAATGTTCGAAAGATAGATTGTATTTCCAAACAAGTTTGAAAAAAATTGACCCTCTTTTTTTAAAAGGGCGCACTGATAAAGAAGGCAGTCAGTTTCCAATGGCCTGTGTCGGTTATATCATGAGAAAATTTATGGATGCGAGTGCCAAGGCGTCTCGCTATTACTCTTATTGCTCAAGACCTATAGGGCAACCGGTTCGTCCGAAGAAAACTCATTGTGTGACGGAAGAATATGTAACATCTGTTTATAGTTCGTATGTGGATGTACTTGATTGCTTGGACGTTCCCCAGCGTGACTTGATTCCGAAACTGTACAATGAAAGCGGATTTCACATCAATACGTTGGGTTCAGGTATGGATGCAGGTGTCGGTCAGTTGACTGGACCTGCGATATCGTCAGTTCAACAGTTGGCGAACTTCGATGGGAAAAATATGACTTGGCTCGAGAATATAAAAGAGGAAGTTAATAAAAGTACCAAACCATCGTGTCAGCGTATTGCTAAAATTCCGGGTTTGTTTAACAAGATTTCTGTGGATTCATCCCAACGTTGTGGACTGATCGCCGCGCCTGAAAATCCATTGAAAAACGTTTTATATATGGGAATTTTTTATCACTATATGCTTCGTTCTCAAACAGGTGCTCGTTTTTACAAGGGCTATACCTATTTACCTAAGGGTGACGCTGCCAAAAATGAAGCTACTAAGGGCGAAGAGCTCGTAGCGATGGATCACAAAAATAAAGATGTAGAGTTGTCGGGTTTTTTTCGGGAATACAAAATTAAAGCCCGTATTCAAGCGTTGGGTATCGAAAAACCAAATATGCAAGCTTTGAAACAAATGATGATTACACTAGGTTATAACTCTGGAATGGAATCAGCATTTATCTTTTTGGACAAATATTTAAAAGCTAGAGAGCAACGAAAACTAAAATTGGTAGAATCTGATTTTGATTTTCAAACCTATTTTTATTCTAATTACGCAAAAAAGTCGAAAGACCCAAAAGAAGAAGCGAAGCGAATAAAAGATATGAATGTTATCAAGTCGGCGCCGTATCGTATGCCGTTTCCAATTTTCTTGCGTGTCGCTCAAAGGACGGGAACTCCGGGATACTTATCGGCAGTGTCGAATAAATTATTGCAACTTGATAAAGAAATGGGTGAAGGACTATGCACAACTCCAGGGTTTTTAAGGTTCTAGTTTTAGTCATGGTTTCTATAACATTCCTTGTTGGTTTTGAGGAAAAGTTCACTGAAAAAAACCAAACCGGATCACCGCGAATTAAAAAAGACGTGAAGACTGAAGTTGTACCGTCTAAAGAGGCGCCTATGGATGACGAGGAACCTATAAATCTAGAAAATGGACCGACATCGGACGATCGTAGAAAGTTCGATGGTTGGTATGCCCAATTTGAAGACAAAATACGTAACAAAAAAACGGTTAAAGAACGTATAGAGCTGTTGCATCAAGGTCTCGCGCAAATAGAAAAAGATCGTGAGCAGCTACAGAATTTAAAGTTTAATGAAGAAATAGAGATCGATTTTCTTATTAAACCGCTTAAGCTGATGCCAAAGGTTAGCCAGTTTAAAACTGAAAACTGTCACGACTATAAAATGAAAATTCTTTCTCATTTTGATCCCACTTCGGAAGACGAAGTCAAAGATCCCTCTTTGAAAAAAGCACTATCTGTGTTTAAATTAATATGCATTAACTAGGGCATGTAATGAGCAAATTCTTTTTTAAAACGACAGACGAATCAAACTTCACAAATGTATTTTTTGAAGGGCCGATCAACGAAACATTCAATTCGTTCGATCTGCAGGTGAATCGTGATAAAAGCGTTCGGTTTGATTTCAAGAAAGTTTCGACTATCAATTCGTTAGGGATTCGTTTTTGGATTAGCTGGATTCATAAGAACCCCGGCGTTGTCTTTCACTTTCGAAATGTACCGGTCTGTATCGTTGATCAAATCAATAATGTCAGTGATTTTATGCCATCAGGAACAACGATAGAGTCGTTTTATGTTCCCTATTACAGTGAACACACAGGCGAAGAAAAACACGAGCTCTATGTAGATAAGAAAGATTTCCAGCGTGGTAAAATTCCACCAACTAAATTCCTTGAGGATTCTCAAGGTAGTCGGATGGAAATCGATGTCTATCCTCAGAAATATTTTAAATTTCTTTTAAAGTAATCCCTAAGGCCCCCGCGCCACCCAAGTCCCAAGATCGACAAAAAGAAAAAGCCCAGTCATCCCGGGCTTACGATAAACAAATTAAAATTTAGAGCGGCAATTTAGCTTTGGCGTTGTCTCTTCTCTACAGCTAACGCCGCTTCGCGTACGGCTTCGCTTAAAGTAGGGTGGGCGTGGAAACTGCGTGCTAGATCTTCGCTGCTGCCGCCGAATTCCATACAAACTACGATTTCGTGGATTAGCTCAGATACATTTGGTCCAACCAGTGAGGCGCCCAAAAGACGGTCCGTTTTTTTGTCGGCGATGATTTTTACAAATCCATCAGTGTCTGCTTTGGCGCGGGCGCGGCCGTTGGCCAAGAATGGAAATTTTCCTACGTTGATTTCGATTCCGTCTTTCTTTGCTTGTTCTTCTGATAGACCTACTGTCGCGATTTCCGGGTGAGTGTATATTACTCCGGGAACAGTGTTATAGTTTACATGACCGGCTTGGCCCACCAACATTTCTGCTAGAGCAACGCCTTCTTCTTCGGCTTTATGTGCTAACATTGGACCTACGATAACGTCACCGATCGCGTAGATACCTGGAACACTTGTTTTGAAATGACCTTCAGTAATGATGCGTCCTTGTGGATCTTTTTGGATTCCGACCTCTTCGCAGCCAAGACCATTTGTAAATGGACGGCGACCCGTCGCCACTAATACAACGTCAGCTGTGATTTTACCTTTTTTACCATCTGTTAATGATTCAAATTCGACATCAACGTTCTTTGCATTTTTTTGAGCCGCAAATACTTTTGTTGATAACAAGAACTCGACACCTTGTTTTTGCATTTTTGATTTTAAAACATTCATGCAGTCTTGGTCTGTACCGCCGCCTAGACGATCAGAGTATTCAACAACCGTAACTTTTGTCCCTAATCGTTGCCATACAGAACCTAATTCTAAACCGATAACACCGCCGCCCACGACAACCATGGTAGCTGGCACGGATTTCAATGCTAATGCACCCGTGTTGGACACGATACGTTCTTCATCGAATTTTAAGAAGGGTAATTCAGCAGGGGCACTGCCAGTGGCGATGATAATGTTTTTAGCCGTGATAACTTTTTTAGAGCCATCGTTAGCCGTTACTTCGACATGATTGGCTTTCAAGATTTTTCCAAAACCTTGCATGCCCGTAATTTTATTTTTCTTAAACAAGAAACTGATGCCTTCAGTGTTTTGTTTAACGACTTTATCTTTTCTGGCCATCATCACGTCTAGATTTAAGGTTACAGACGGAATCTCAACGCCGTGAGCTTTCAAATCTTTCTGAGCGGCCACATAATGTTCCGAAGATTCTAATAACGCTTTTGAAGGGATGCAGCCGACGTTTAAGCAGGTTCCGCCGTAGGTTGGATCTTTTTCGATCACCGCTGTCTTTAATCCCAGCTGCGCACAACGAATCGCACCAACATAACCACCAGGGCCGCTACCAATTACTACTACATCAAATTCAAAATCAGCCATAAAATCCTCGTTAGAACATTTTTAATAAATACTAAACACCAATTAACAGGCGTTCTGGGTCTTCAACGCCTTCTTTTACTTTAACTAAGAAACCAACACTGTCTTTGCCATCGATAATTCTGTGATCGTATGAAAGAGCCACGTACATCATAGGGCGAATCACGATTTGACCGTTAACTACAACAGCGCGATCTTCCACTTTATGCATACCTAAAATACCACTTTGTGGTGGATTTAGGATAGGAGTACTCATTAATGATCCGAACACGCCACCGTTAGTGATCGAGAATGTTCCGCCATTTAAATCATCCACACTGATTTTGCCATCACGTGCTTTTAGCGCGTATGTGCGAATCGCATTTTCGATTTCAAATAGACTCATTTGATCGGCATCTTTAACTACTGGAACCATCAATCCGCGCTCTGTGCTGACCGCGATACCGATGTTGTAATAGTTGTGATATTCAAAATCAGTTCCGTTGATATACGCATTTACGTTAGGGAATGCTTTAAGAGCTTCGATAACAGCTTTTGTGAAGAAACCCATCATGCCCAAGTTAATGCCGTATTTTTCTTTGAATTTGTCTTTATACTTATTGCGAATATCATTCAATTTAGTCATGTCGACTTCGTTGAAAGTCGTCAAAATCGCTGCGGTGTTTTGTGCTTCTACTAAACGTTCCGCAATTTTTTTGCGGATAGTTGACATAGGCACCAATTTCTTTTCACCTTGTTTAGATGACAAGTTACCGGCAGGGAACAGGGGGGCCTGAACGGGAGCCGCTGGTTTGCTTGATGTCGTTTCTGGAGTTTTTTGAACGGCAGGCGCCACGCTTGTGGGAGCCGCACCGTTTGAGCCTAGGCTCATTAGCACATCACCTTTAGTTAGGCGACCGTCTTTACCCGTGCCTGACATACCGGCTGTATTTACATTATTTTCAGCTACGATTTTTTGAACCGCAGGAGATAACGGCTTGCCTTCAGAAGACGCTGCCGTCATAGCCGGAGCTTGCTGTTGAGGAGCTGCTTTTGTTTCAGTCGCTGCCGGAGCCGCGCTGACTGCTGCTTTACCATCAGAATCAATTTGTCCAACCGTTGCGCCGATTTTAACAACATCGCCGGCTTGAGCAGAAATAGACAGAACACCGTCATTTTCCGCAATCACTTCAACACTGGCTTTGTCCGTTTCTAAAAGAAGAAGAACATCATTTCGTTTAACAGCTTCACCATTTTTTTTGTTCCAACTGCCGATAGTTGCTTCTGTGATAGATTCGCCTACAGCAGGAACTTTTACGTCGATTTTCATTTTATCTCCTCTTCCTTAGTACTTCATTACAGATTGAATAAATTCGTTTTGTTCTACTTTATGGCGGTATACTGAACCGGTCGCAGGGCTTGAACGCTCTGGACGGCCAACATACTCTAGATCCCATTTTAAGTTCTCGCGTTTGAACATGTCTTGGAACTTAAAGTAAACATGTTGAAAAGCACCCATGTTTTTAGGTTCTTCTTGCGCCCAAACTACATTTTTCAAATTAGGGAACGATTTTAACGCCGTCACGATTTGTTTTTCTGCGAATGGGTAGATTTGTTCCATACGGATTAGAACGATATTGTCTTTCTTTTGTTTCTCTTTTTCTTCCAATAATTCGTAATACAATTTACCAGAAACAAACACTGCCGTGTTTGCTTTCTTAGCGTCCGCTTTATCTACGATGATTTCTTGGAATGTGCCTTGACCAAGTTCTTCTAAAGAAGAAACGGCTTTGGCATGGCGAAGTAATGATTTCGGTGACATTACAATTAATGGTTTTCT
The DNA here is from genome assembly GCA_964498705.1 of uncultured Bdellovibrio sp. GTDB lineage: Bacteria > Bdellovibrionota > Bdellovibrionia > Bdellovibrionales > Bdellovibrionaceae > UBA2316. Next base: position 9,157 of record CAZCHT010000076.1, read on the forward strand.
GAAATCGCGTTTCATCTGTCTGCGCATCGCATGGAAAATTTGTGCTGGCGTTGTTAAGTTCACCACTTGCATATTTCCTTGTGCGCAAAGTTGCAGCCAACGTTCTAAGCGAGCACTCGAATGTTCAGGACCTTGTCCTTCGTAACCATGTGGTAACAACAGAACTAAGCCAGTCATTTGCATCCATTTAGATTCACCAGAGCATAAGAACTGATCGATAATAATTTGAGCACCGTTCGAGAAATCCCCGAACTGAGCTTCCCAAATTGTTAAGAACGTAGGATCGCAAGCCGCATTTCCATATTCGAAACCTAAAACTCCATATTCAGATAAGATAGAGTCGTAAACACAGAATTCAACTTTATCGCCATTGACTTGATCAAGAGCCGCATACGGTTCACCATTTTTGAAATCATATAGGCCAGCATGACGGTGAGTGAATGTTCCGCGAACGCAATCTTGTCCGGATAAACGAACCGAAGTTCCTTCTGTTAACAATGATCCGTACGCTAGTAATTCTGCCATACCCCAATCAAGAGGTTGTTTGCCTTCAGCCATCGCTTTACGTGTTTCAAGCAAGCCTTTTACCAGTTTAGGATGTGGCGTGAAGCCCGCTGGAACTTCTGATAATTTTTTACCGATGTCTTTTAATATAGAAACATCGACTTGAGTATTCACCGGTTTGTCTAAGTCAGCCCGCGTGCCTTTGCGGAAGCCTTTCCAGAAGCCATCAAATTTATAGGCTTTCGCTTTGGGTGGTGTCTTTTTCGTGTCGTCGTAAATCTTTTGCAAGTTATCCATCTTTTCCTGATAGAAACTTTCCATGTATTTAGCGTCTAAAGAATTCTCGCGAGCTAATTGTTTACTATAGATGTCTTTTAAAGTTGGGTGAGTTTTGATGATTTCGTACATCAAAGGTTGAGTGTACGCAGGTTCGTCACCCTCGTTATGTCCAAAACGACGATAGCAAATCATATTGATTACAATATCGCGGCCCCATTCTTGACGGAATTTAATCGCGATTTCTAATGAACGAACACATGATTCAGCGTCATCACCATTAACGTGAATCACTGGGGTTGCTAAAACTTTCGCTACGTCAGACGAGTAATGTGATGATCTATGGTTTTCAGGGTTTGTTGTAAAGCCGACTTGGTTATCAATAACAATGTGAAGAGTTCCGCCAACAGTGTAGCCTTTAACTTGTGACATCTGGAATGTCTCAAGAACAACACCTTGTCCTGCAAATGCCGCATCTCCGTGAATTAATACCGGGATAACTTTTTTGCGATCTTTAGTATCTTGTCTGCGACGTTGAGCTGCGCGAACCATACCTAGGACGACAGGATTTACAGCTTCTAAGTGAGACGGGTTGTAGGCTAAAGTAACTTGGCATGTTGGGCCAGCTGTTGTTTCTTTGTGAGCTACGTAGCCCAAATGGTATTTTACGTCACCGTCGAAATCATCGATGGGTTCTGCTAGTTCAGTAGGGCCGTTGAAGTCACCAAAGATATACTCAAGACCTTTACCCATGAAGTTCGCTAAAACATTCACGCGACCACGATGGGCCATACCGATAACGATCTCTTCAAATTTGTATTGAGGACTTTTTTGAACCAATGTTTCCAGCATCGGCATCAATGCATCGCCGCCCTCTACCGAGAAACGTTTTGTTCCAACATAGCGAGTGTGGATGAATTTCTCGAGTGCTTCCGTGCGAGCCAGTGAGTGAAACACTTCTTTTTTCTCGCTCGCTGAAAGTTTAAATTTTGGATTTTCTAATTCGAATTCGCGAATAAACCAGTTGCGTACTTCGGGAAGAGCTTCTGAGCATTGAACTGATAATTTACCGCAATAGACTTGTCTCAATGTGGCTATGATTTCTTTCAGGGATGAGTTGGGTTTGCCAATCATCGAACCGATTTGAAATGTCGAGCTCAAATCTTTTTCAGTTAAATTAAATTTCTTAAGTGCGAGTTGTTCGCTTGATGGTGCCGTATTTGACAACGGATCAAGTGAAGCTTCGAAATGACCGTAATTACGGTAGGCTTGGATTAGGTTGTACACATCTAATTCTTTTTCAGACAGGCCCGATGTTCCTGTTTGGCCGAATTCTAAACCTTCAAAGAAACGTTTCCATTCGATGGTAACTGAATCTGGGTTTTGTTTGTACTCTCCATAAAGTGAATCGATATAATCGACGTTCGATTGATTCACGGGACTTGAAAAACCATTGCGTTGGTTTGTGCTCATGGCGGTGGTTCCTTTCAATAAAAAGCGACGGGGCATCGTTTCGCGGAATTACCTTCTCGTAAAATCGCAAAGAGTTCAATGTTGACCGCTATTTAATGCGATATTTAACAAATGACATCATAACTTTGTTTTTAGACCATTTGTACTAGTCAGGTGTCCAATTGTAGAAAAAAAGTTTCTCTTTTTCGCAAAATTAGATAATTGTACTTTAGGTCTAAGAACTGTGTGTTTTCAGAGACAAAAATCTAGGAGTAATTGATGTACCAACTTGTAGTAATAAGACATGGCGAAAGTATTTGGAATCAAGAAAACCGATTTACCGGTTGGTATGATGTTGGTTTGGCTGAAAAGGGCATCGAAGAGGCAAAAGCGGCTGGCGTGACTCTTAAAAAAGAGAAACTGACATTTGATGTGGCCTATACGTCTATGCTTAAACGCGCCATAAAGACTTTGGACTATATTCTCGATGAAATGGATTTAGTGTGGATCCCCGTGCACAAAGACTGGCGCTTAAATGAGCGGCACTATGGTAACCTGCAAGGTTTGAACAAAACAGAGATGGTAGAGAAGCATGGTGAGGAACAAGTAAATATCTGGCGCCGCAGCTACGATACACCTCCACCTGATATGAGTCCTGATGACGCAAGACACCCTAAAAATGACGTCCGTTACAAACACGTTCCATTGCGTGATTTGCCTAATGCTGAGTCATTAAAAGATACCCTTCATAGATTCACTCCGCTTTGGAAAGACAAAATCATGACCGACCTAAAGCTAGAGCGAAAAATTTTAATCGTAGCGCATGGAAATTCACTGCGTGCATTGATGATGATTTTGGAAGGTATTTCACCGGACGAAATTATGCAGGTGAATGTACCAACAGGTATTCCACTTATGTATCAACTGGATCAGAATTTTAAAGTGACTGGCAAAAAGTACCTGGGTGATGCGGCGGAAATTGAAAAAGCGATCAATTCAGTGGCAAACCAAGCAAAGAAAAAATAACAAGCGGACCGTTTGACTTTTAAAGGATTCGAAATTCATAATTAGGCATACAGCTATTATGAAAAAGGGGCTATTTTGTCGGCAAAAAACAGAAAAACGTTTGGTTTTATTTCTCATCCAAGAATTCAGTTTAAATATGCCATTCTAAATTCTTTGTTTGTTTCCGGAGTCATACTTCTTTCCAATTTGCTGGTTGTTTATCGCTTGCGTAGCTATGCTGACAGCCAAAGCGATATCGATATGGACGCGGCGCTTTTGTACAACGTCACTGATTTTACGATGCAGATGGGATTTCTCACGTTTTTAGTTTCATTCTTTATCACGTTCGTTTCGACAATAGTGATTACTCACAGATTCGTAGGTCCGTTTATTGCGATCAATCGGTATGTGGACAGCATAATAAGTGGCAAGTTTGACGAAGGTTTAAACCTACGAACATCCGATGAAATGCACGAAATCGCCGGCAAGCTTAAAACTCTGGGCGATCGTTTAAAACCAAATACTTAATTAAGTTGAACGTTTCCCTTCGGTATTCGCAGCAGCTGGGGCCTTTTGACCTGGCTTCGCAGGTGGGGTAGTACACTTATCTAAATACGAATCATTTTTTGGTTTCAAGTCTGCAGTCGTAAGATTGCTGCCCGATTGTTTATTGAATCCGCTGTAAAATGTAAGTCCTGTTCCGCGCTCAATTTTAACATAGTGAGCATTGAAGAATCCGTCACCTGTTGTCGTTCTATCTTTCTCGAACTGTTGTTTTGAACTGTATTTTAGTTCGTGAGTTATGTTGAAAAGATCTTTGTCAGTACGTATTCTGCAATTCTCCATTCCTTCCATGCCATAGCCAATAGCGCGTACAAAGAATCCAGGATTCGTTGTTGTTAGTGAATGAAAACATGCCGGCAAGTCTTTGCTGGCTTTATAAATATTTCCGATGGCCGTGTCGCCATCAGGAAACTTAATTTGAAAGTTTTCCGCTTGAGTACCATTGGGAAGAGTGGATTTCACTAGTGAAATTTCGAGATTGTCTCGGACCATGATCGTTCTGCAGTTTTTTGGATCTAAAAATAGCGTTCCTTTGTCAGATTCATTTAATCTTATAAAAGTTGGGTCCACGCTATATCCGGGTTCTGTCTTTGGTAGTTTTTTAGCATAAGAAAGTGAACTCGCAAAAATTAGAATTGTGGCTATTGCTTTTAACTTCATAAATTCTCCCATCTATCCTTTCGGATTGCTTGATATCGGATTGAGTCTAGGATTAGTATAAGTCTGTGATTTTAATCAAAGATGCGAAACAAATTCTGACTCTTCAAGGTGCTGCCAAGAAAGGCGCTCGGCATACACTAGACCAAGATCTAAGCCCTTTGTCGGGTCATGCGATACTGATCGAAAAAAACAAGATCAAATGGATTGGTCCGCAGAAAGAAATTCCAAAAAGCACGTTTAAAAAAATCAAAAAAGAAATCTCGGCAAAAAATAAAGTCGTGATGCCCGCGTTTACGGAATGTCATACTCATACCGTTTTCGCCGGTGAACGTTACACCGAATTTGAAATGAGAAACACGGGTGTTAGTTACCAAGAAATCGCCGCTCGTGGTGGTGGAATCTTGTCGTCTCGTAAAGCGGTGGCGGCGACATCGAAAGCGGATTTATTAAAACTCACTCAAAAGAGAGTCGACAAATTTATCCAGCAAGGTGTGGCTACGATTGAAATCAAAAGTGGCTATGGATTAGATTTGGAAAATGAAATCAAGTCTTTGGAAGTTGTGAAGAAGCTTAGTGGTGCGAATTTTGTAAAAACATTTTTAGGTGCGCACGCAATTCCTAAAGAATTCGGCTCAGCGAAGGAGTACTTAGCCTTTTTGAGCGAATTTATTTATCCCGAAATTAAAAGAAAGAAATTGGCGGATCGAGTAGACATTTTCATCGAGAAAGGTTTTTTCTCTGCAGAAGAGAGCCGTTCGTATTTAGAGCTTGGGAAAAAAATAGGACTCGATGTTGTGATCCACGCGGATCAATTGTCCTTGAGTGGTGGAACGGAATTAGCTGTACAGCTTGGAGCTTTGTCCGCCGACCACATCATTCAAATTCAAGATAAAGAAATTAAAAATTTGGCTAAATCTGAAGTGACTGGTGTGTTGTTGCCTCTAGCAGATCTGTACATGAAGTGTTCGTATCCTCCGGCTCGAAAATTAATCGATGCGGGGGCGCGAGTAGCCGTGTCGACTGATTTTAATCCTGGATCATGTCCATCACAAGATGTGCAGATGACAGGATTGTTAGCTCGGCTAGAAATGAAAATGACTTTGCCGGAAGTGATCGTCGCCTATACGCTGGGGGCTTCATACGCATTGAAACGTCAGTCTACTGAAGGGTCTCTTGAGGTTGGTAAGAGCGCGCAATTAATATTTCTTGAGGATTCTTATGCCGGATTGTTTTACTCATCGACGGAAACCTGCGTGACTCATCGGTTTTTCGATGAAACGCTCGAGAAACTAGTTAAATAACGCGCGCCACTATATCTTAAATATTCTTAAAAATTTTGTGGACCCAGTTTTAATCCCTTTCTAAGCTCAGGATACAGGCACACTGTGCCAACAGTTTAAAGTTAGCCAATTTAATAAGCCAAGGAGCGGCGAAATGAAAAACGGTTATAGTCAGCTAATACAATCTAAATATTTTGTGACTGATTTTAATTCGGCGATCTTTGATGGACCGATCAGAATTTATTTCACGCAGGCTCAAGAATCTTTGGCACTTAAAGTATACTTTCATATTCAAAACCGTTTTGCTGCGGAAGTAAAAAAACTAAAAGGTGTTTCCAGTGACGGGAATACAAGTTTATTTATTTTAATTTATCCAACGGCAGAAACATTTCAAAAATGTTTTGAGTCTAACGAGAGAATGCAAACGGCTGAGTGGGAAAATGATATAGTGATTGGTATCAATGAGAGTATAGACGGTATTGATTTTAATTTGTTTGAAACTCAATTTCAAAACGCTTATTCACAATGGGTAAGTCAGAATAAGAAAACTAAAAAACATGAAGAGCTTAGTTTATAAAAATAATCGCGGCCAATTAATCGTCGAGTACGTATTGTTGCTTTCGATAGCGGCTGTCGTGTCTGCCATCGTTGTCAGCAAATTAGCAAGCCGAGATCCTGACTCACCCGGAGCTATTGTTTCTGGGTGGAGCAAAGTCGTTCAATCGATCGGCACTGATGTTGTTGATGATTGTCTTAAGCCAAGTTGTCCAAATTAGTTATCCAGATTAAAAGTAAATCGATCCGCGTTTTCTGATTTCTGCATTCATGCGTTCTTGCATCAGTTCTTGAATATCAGCGGCAATTTCGCGAATAAACGTATGATCTTCCAATATCGCTACGTCGTACGGCAAATAAATAGGTTCAAGAAAAATGATTCTCCACTTGGCTGGAAAGGGAACTAAGTTTAAAGGTAAAGGGATTTTTAAACCTTTGAAAATTGTTTTCATCGTTAACTGTTTTAATGTAAAATTAGTTTCTTCGGCGCCAATGATAAGTGTTGGAACAATTGGAGACTGCGTTTCAATGGCCATGCGGATGAAGCCACGTTTGAATTCTTGAAGCGAGTACATTTTGCGTGAGGGTTTAAAGTTCCCCGCTTCACCTTCAGGAAAAATAACCACCGCATTTTTACGTTTTAAAAATTGGAGACCATTTTCATAGTTGGCTTCAAAGAATCCCATTTTCTTTGCAACTTTTTCGGAAAAGTCTGTAGTGAACCATAATTTGTGAGTTAACACCCTTGGAACGCGCTTAACGTCGTTGACCAAAACATGGTTCAACATAACAGCGTCTAATCCCGAAAAGCCAGAATGGTTAGGTACAATGACTACGGAGCCCTTCTTAGGAACAAGGTGAGCATTTTCGACTTCTAAGCGAAAATAGAGCTTCAAAAGTTTGAGAAGCTGATTGGGGAGAGTCTTAAAATAAAAGCTCTCATTCTTGATTTTTTTAAGCTTATCATCAAACATATACTATATGTCTAAATATATAATCTCGATCGATCAAGGAACAACTTCATCAAGGGCCTGTCTTTTCAATAAAAATGGACAATTGGTGGATCAAGTACAGAAAGAGTTCCGTCAAATTTTTCCAAAACCAGATTGGGTCGAGCATGATGCTGAAGAGATTTGGCAATCCGTCATCTATTGCCTTAAAGAAATTTTAACAAAGTACTCGGCTGTCGACATTGATTCTGTAGGTATTACGAATCAGCGTGAAACAGTGGTTTTGTGGGATAGGCAAACGGGCAAACCCGTGCATAACGCCATTGTGTGGCAGGACAAACGTACAGACAAGGTTTGCTCGAAATTACGCAAAGCCAACGGTAACTACGTTAAGAAAACTACTGGCCTTGTGATCGATCCTTATTTTTCAGGAACCAAAATTCGCTGGATGCTCGATAATGTTTTGGAAACAAAATCGTTACTAAAAGAAAAACGACTTCTTGCGGGAACGATCGATACTTTTCTTATTTGGAAACTAACGAAAGGGGCTGTACACGCAACGGACGTTTCGAATGCATCGCGAACCCTATTGATGAGTTTGAAAACCCGCGATTGGGATGCAAAATGTTTAAAAATTTTTGGCGTACCGGTGGAAATCCTACCTGAAATTAGAAAATCAAATTCACTATTTGGTGCTATCGAATGTGCCGAAGTAAAAAACCTGCTTACCAAAACTTTAAATATTCATGGTGTTGCCGGTGATCAGCAAGCCGCCCTGTTTGGGCAAGTGTGCTTTGAAAAAGGAATGTCGAAATGTACTTTCGGTACTGGGAGTTTCATTTTGTACAATATCGGCAATCAAATTAAATATTCGAACTCGGGCCTACTTACGACTCTGGCTTGGGAGCTAGAGGGTGAAAAACCGTTTTATGCTTTTGAAGGTGGTGCATTTGTTTGCGGTGCCGCTGTGGGATGGTTGCGCGACAATTTAGGTTTGATGAAAGAATCAAAAGATATCGAAACCATGGCGGCACAAGTCGACAGCACAGAGGGTGTTATTTTTGTTTCGGCGTTGTCTGGGTTGGGTGCGCCTTACTGGAAAGACAGTGCCAAAGGCCGCATCGTTGGATTAACTAGAAAATCTAACAAATTTCATTTGGCTCGAGCGACTTTGGAATCGATGTCGCTGCAGAATCTAGACATTATCAAAGTTATGGAAAAAGAATCTGGGAAAAAACTTTTAGAATTAAAAACTGATGGCGGAGCTGCTAAAAACAATTTGCTAATGCAATTTCAGTCCGACTTTTTGCAGAAGAAAGTTTTGCGCGCTCAAGTAGTTGAAACAACGGCATTAGGAGCGGCATTCCTGTCGGGCCTTGGTAGTGGCTTTTGGAAGTCAAAATCTGAATTAATATCAACTTGGAAGTGGGACAAAGAATTCTTTCCTAAAAAGAAATCTAAAGTTCTTACTGAAGCGATCCGGAATTGGGATCGCGCTGTTCGCAATTTGATAGAGGAACTGTAATTGGAAAATGTTTTTAAAAAACTTTCAGACGAAGAACGTGAATCAGTTTTACTGAAGGGTTTAAAAGAAAAAGCGTTCTTTGTATTTAAACTTCCGGCACGGATTATTAAAACAAAATTGCTGAGTTTAAACCGTGCAAGTTATATCATGTGCAGTCGCCCGTCGAGCATTCATACATTACGGACTCGTCAGGAAGTGATCGTCATCATGGTTCTCGACGGCGAGAGATACTTTTTTAAATCGGTCGCGTTTATCGCGGAAGGCGCCTTAGTATTTAAACGCAAAGTTGATTTTTACCATTTGATTCGTCGTCGTGATAAGCGTCTGAAAATACCTCAAGCCTATCCGGCCAACTTAATGATTAAACGCATGAATAATGGCTTAGCATTTCTGCGATCTTTAATGTTCGACTTTTCTGAATCCGGTTGTCGAGTCGGACTCAACACGGAACTTCCAAAAATGGAAGTAGGGGATGAATTAGTTGGTAACTTGCGAATGGGAGACCGGCGGGCCGTTGAAGTCACTGGTACTGTCAAACATGTAACGCGCAGTAAATCGGGCGCCATTCTTCAAACCTTGGGGCTTGAGTTTAAGTTTCCAGAAGATCAGTCACCCACGCAGGTCAAAAATTTATTCCTAGATTTGCAACGAGAATTATTTGTTGAATTTTATGGTAAGCGATGAAAGACGTTTTTAAAAAAGTACATCTGTCAGATAAAAAGAAACTTTTCAAGCGTATCATTGAAGATCGACTGGTTTTGTTAGTTAAAACGGAATCTATCGATGTTCAACAAGTGGTACCTAATCGTATGATGGATGAAAAGATTGTTGAATGTGAATTTGTTGATGGCCAAGTGTTCGATTTAAAAACACCAGAAATGGGCGTTATCAGCATTAGCTCAGGTGAAGATCGCTATTTTTTCTATGGCCTAGTCGCGCTCAACAACAGTCGTGTTTACATTGAAACTCATGGAGATTTGTTTTATCTGCAACGTCGAAAATCAGCGCGGTTGGAGCTTCCAGAAAACTACATAGCGACGGCTCGGATCACTGATTTTAAAGGTAGAACATTGCCTTTTGATTGTGATGTCGCAGATATTTCGAGTGGTGGATGTAAGCTTTGCCTGACCTCGTTAGAGCCGTTGATTCAGGCAGGCACTATCTTAAAAATGAAAATTACGCTTGGGCATCGATCGCCTTTTGAAGTTAATGGAGAAGTCCGTCACGTTAAACCTGTTCGTGATTTTTCAGAGCTGCCGCAAGCGATGGGGATTCAATTCGTCAGCACCGATCCTATGTTTGAGGGACGCATGCTGAATCTTTATATGGACATTCAGCGCGAAGTCTTTCTTAGGTATGTTAAGAGATAGTCTGGCTAGTACGACCTAGGTCCAGTCGCGCTCGCGTTGGTCGCTGGTCACCAGAATTTTGACAAGCATGGATAGTTTTGGACTTCGATTTTGCCATTGTTATCCGGTATCATTATACTAGTAACACTAGAATTTTAAAATACCCTTACGGATGAGGCGTTCAATGCAATTTAGATCGATATTTTTGCTGGCGTTATTTTTATTTTCAACGCTGGAGTTGAACTCGCAATCCGATATCTTTTCAAAGACCAGGATTTTTCTTCAAGATGGAAAGTGGGAAAAGCTCGTTGAAGCTATCGATAAAGATCTAGGTAAATCTTCAACCCCAGATATAGAGCTCATGTTGTTTCAAAAAGCGTACGCTTTGTTCCAAATGGAAAAAATGGGTGATTCAGAGTCGGTATTTGCAGAACTAAAGGGTAAAAACAAAGTACTTTCTGAGTACGTATTATTCTATTTGGGTCAGATCTATTTAAGTAAGAAAGACAACGTAAAAGCAAAAGAAAATTTCTCTGCAATTCTTGATGGCAAGCCAAATATCCGTTTGAAAAATGAAACTATGCTATTTCTTAGTCGCATTCAAACCGAAGAGAAAAATTACAAATCGTCACACGAACTATTGCAAAAACTTGAGAAAGCAACTCGTGGAACAGAACAACATCCGTTTATCTTGTTAGATCTAGCGACTATTGAAGATCAATTGAATATGGCAGATAAAAAGTGTTCGCGCTTGGTGAAACTTTACAGTCAGTATCCGCAGTTCGAAAAAATTTCTAATTGGGGATACAATCTATCTTTAAATCAAGTGAATGGTAAGGATTCTAAATGTGCTTGGGAAATTGATGATTTTAAAAAACGTGTTCGCAATAGTTTATGGGCGGGGCAGGAAAAGAAAGCGCTAGAAGAAATTCTAAATTTCAAAAAAGATTTTCAAGGTAAATATGATTTCGACGCCGATAAGATTCTGGCAATGTATCATGCGCAAGAAGGAGACCTTGAAAAAGCCTACGGAATTTTGAAAAAGTATCTGGCCGAAAAAGAAAATGATTTCGAGTTTTTAAATCAGTTGGCACCGATCGCGGCGCGCTCGGGCGATTTAAATTCAGCGGTTTCTTTATACTACAAGAGTTTCCAGATGCAAAAGAAAACAGCGAAAGGTCAACAGGCCTTGTTTCAAGCTGCGTTTATGTCGTATCAATTACGTGACTACGACTGGTCGACTCGTAAATTTAAAGATTTCATGAAAATTTCAAAGAATGAAAAGCTAAACAAAGAATCTCAATGGTATTTGGCGTGGATGAAGTATCTGCGCGGGGAGTATCATCACGCATTCAACGACTTCAAGAAACTAGCAACGGTAAAAAATAAAAAATATCGCTCACTGAGTAAAGAACGTTTGAGTTACTGGATGGGTATGGCTCTATATCGAGACGGAAAATTTGAAAAATCAAAAATCTATTTTGAACGATTAATGGCGGATCGAGCGAAGGGCTACTATTCGGTGGCGGCTACTAAACGCCTAGAGAAAATGGATGCTGAACAAAAAGGTCTAGAGAAAATTGCGAGTGTTGTTGTGAAGGAAGAAAATTCGAGTTCAAATCTAGTGACTCATTTCCGAAAAGGTTTTGATTCACGAATGATGGCATCGATAAAAGAAGCTCCGGTAGAAGAAGAAACGACGACTGCGGCAGAGTCCCAAGAGACTGAAGAAGAGGCAGATCCAATGGAAATGGATAAGCCGGATGAAAAAGTCGCAGAAAATAGTGAAGAGAGTCCATTTAAAACACCAGACTTTGTCGAAAAATTCGAAAAATCTCGGGCGTTGTCGACGTTAGGTTTAGATTTTTGGGCGAAATGGGAATTGTATGAAATTGAAAAGCGAACGAAAAACAAAGAGTACTTAAAAGTTCTACTCAACGAGTATGCGCTGGTTGGCCAGTACCATCGCATGAGTCATATCAGTCAAATATACTTTGGTGGTCAGAAGACGCGTTTGGGGATCGAACAAGGGCGTGGATTGTGGGAGTACTCGTTTCCTAAAGCCTATCCCATTTTGGTCGATCGTTATTCCAAAGAATTCGAGGTTCCCCGCGAGCTTGTGTGGAGTATCATGAGAGCCGAGAGCCAGTATAAAAAAGAAGCGATATCGCCCGTGGGTGCGCTCGGTTTAATGCAAGTTATGCCTTATACAGGAAATCGAGTCGCAGAAATCTTGGGCGATAAAACATTTACTCCGAAGCAGCTTCTTGAACCGGATTCGGCAATTAAAATTGGAACAAAATATTTACAACGTTTGAATAGAAAGTTTAACCAAGCTCTGCCACTGGTAGCTGCCAGTTACAATGCGGGTCCACACAGAGTGAAAAATTGGCTACAGCAATTT
>CAZCHT010000077.1:0-21016 GCA_964498705.1 uncultured Bdellovibrio sp.
TCGCAGCGGAACCGCCGGACGTGATGGTTTTAATTTTTTTCTCTTTGACCGTGGCTAGCAGAAAACATTTTGCAGTCATATTGTCCGTAGCATCGAAAATGTAATCTGGATTTTTAGCTAAAATTTCTTCGCTGGTATCCTTGTTATAAAAAATCGGCATGGCTTCCACTTGAATTTGTGGATTAATTTTTTGAATACGCTCGGCCATCACAATGGCTTTCTTTTTACCGATCATGCCCGAAATCGAGTGTAACTGACGGTTCGTGTTGGTGATGCAAACTTCGTCGTAATCAACCAAAGTTAATTTGCCAACTCCAGAACGAGCTAACGATTCAGCCGCCCAAGAACCCACGCCACCTAAACCGATAATCATCACATGTGTGCGTTGCAGTTTTTCCATATTCGCGTCGCCAATGAGGCGGCCCATGCGATCGAAACGACGGTGCAAAATATACGGTGTTTCTGGCATGTCAGAAACAGGCGTTTGAGGCAGATTTGATGGTTGTTGATCTGTTTGCTGATTCATATGTTTTAACTAAACCTTTGCGATTTTATCATTAGCGAAGACTCTTAAAAAGTTTCTATTACTTATAGCAAGAATTTCTTCGGCGTCCAGATTTCTTAGCTCACCTATAGTTTTTGCAACATCTAACAGAGTTTTAGGCGGGTTTTCGCCCTTATTGTAAGCAGGCGGGGGCTGATCGGGTGAATCTGTTTCTAAGCATAAGAATTCTAGGGGGACGTGCTTAGCTAGTTTCCGGGCTTTTTTGTTTTTTTCGTGGCAAACGGGGCCACCAATAGAAATCAGCAGGCCTTGTTTCGTCCAAAACTCAGACTGCTCTAGGCTGCCGCTGTAAGAATGAATCAGTCCGCGTTTATTCTTTGGTGCCCAAAGGGAAAATATACGTTCTGCTTCGGGGTGAGCCTGCACAATATGGAACACCATCGGTAGTCCCGTCCAATCGGCCAGTTCAATCTGAGTTTCTAACGCATGGATCTGCGAATCCCGGCCTTTTTCGGTGTAGGCGGGTCTAAAATCTAAACCCATTTCGCCAATGGCTAGGATCGCGTTTGTCTGTTGTTGTTCTTTTTGCTGCTGGCCTAAAAGTCGAGCGAGTTGATCCAAAATTGGATCCAGTTCTTCGACCGTTTTTGAAGCTGCAACATACGGATGAACGCCAAAACACAGTCCTATTTGATTTGGCAGGCGCTGACGCAGTTCTATCTGTCGGTTCCAGTCGTCGGGATCGATTCCGCCTTGCATGAAGAAACCAATACCTTTGGCCTCGGCCTCAGGAATCCATTGAGTCAATAGTTCAGGGGAGTCTCCTAGAACTTTGGCAAGGTGGTTGTGACTATCGATGTGGCCTTTTATTTTCATAAAACTAGTCTACGGTTTCCTGGGTTAAGCGTCGAAAGAATTAAGTATATCGAGGTACTTATGAAGTCAAAAAACAAGTCGTTTGATTATGAAATAAAAATGGATAACGGTCCTATCTTAAAACCCGTTGCCGTTGAGTTCTTCAAGAACTTGAATCGTGATCACAATCCGCACAAGCCATTTAAGTACCACTCCGATGTGTTGGTGGCCTTAAGCTTTACTAATATTCTAAAGACGCTGGAAAAAGAATGCGTCTACAGTTTAGATTCCTCGATGGATTTCTGGCGCGCCATGGAGCCACATTACGAATTATATGGTCGTTCAAGAAAACGCGTTGTCGCGTTAACAGAACGTACGGACACAGTTCCAGAAAATTTGACTGAAAAGATCGAAAAAAAATGGAACGACATTTTGTCCGACGTATTTTCAAAAGACAAAATCAACTTGCAAGAGCTTCAAGAGTTGATCCCGTTGATCGACTACTTAGAAGATCACTTGAAAAAACCTTTGCTATATAATTTTTCTCTGTCATTTTCGCCAGAATTCCAACAGCGCCTGTTGTTGTTGTTCTCGTTGCTATCAAACGTGCGTGGGCTTGTGGCTTTAGATCACAATTCATTTATCGAAGATGCTAGCCACGAAGCACTTAAGATCGATTCGATCACTGACTATTTAGCTAAACCGGAATACGTAGTGAACGATGCCTTGTTGTATTTCCATTTTAAAAAATTGTTCGCTCCATTTGTAACGGGTCGTTCAAGTGACGTGAAGATCGATAAGCTACTCCACAGACCTCTAGAGGCTCATTTCCAAAAGTTCTCACACAATGCCTGTCAACTAGTAGAAAACTTACCGCAATCATTTTTAAATCAGTTAAACCCAATGGAACTAGAACAAGCTCTGTATTTAATCCAAATGGATTGGCTACTAGGTTCAGAAGGCGGTTTGATTTTCAAAATCCGCGAAGAACTATTCGGCTTACAAGAAGGCTATGAGAAAATCTTCTGGCCAGAATACGACTTCCGTGGACACAAACACTCAACCCGCTTGCACGTATGCTGTCACGCCAGTTTCGAAGTAGACAGAAAAGCCGCCTAAACCCGGAAACCCGGTGCCAGCCTACTTTTCCGGACTCGGCGCATCTATGCAGCGACACCAAAATGTTGGTTTTTTGGTTTGTATTTCGTCAGGATCAGTAAAGATTACGCCATTTACACCGAGGAAATAGCATGGAGTCGGCGAAAAAACCAAAAAATGAAAGACAACGAATAGAAGCGCTTCAAGCACTTAATATTTTAGATACACTTCCAGAGAAAGACTTTGATCAGATCACTTTTTTGGCCTCTCAAATTTGCGGAACACCGATCGCACTTATTTCACTCGTTGATGAAAATCGACAGTGGTTTAAAGCAAAGACTGGCCTTGATGCCAGTGAGGCACCCCGTGATATAGCTTTTTGTGCCCATGCCATTTTAGGAGATGACGTTTTTGTTGTCCCTGATTCATCTAAAGACAAACGATTTTCAGACAATCCGCTGGCCACTGGTGCGCCTCATGTTCAATTCTATGCGGGAGCTCCGCTGCTATCGCCGGACGGCTCAGCCATCGGAACATTATGTGTTATCGATTCTAAACCAAGAGTGCTTGCTTCCAAACAGATTGAGTCATTAAAAGTATTATCTGATCAGGTGACAAGACTGCTGGAATTGAGATCGCAAATCGTAGCACTCAAAAAATCCGCAGAGAATCTGAGCTTTAAAACAAAAGCGGTCGAAACGATTTTTGAAGGTGTTGTGTTGCAGGATTCAACAGGTGCAATAGTAAACTTTAATGCCGCAGCACCATCTGTACTAAATTTGACTGCAGATCAGCTGTTAGGCAAAACATCTATGGATCCTACTTGGAAAGCGGTCAAGGCCGATGGATCAGATTTTCCAGGTCACGAGCATCCAGCCATGGTTTGCTTGCAGACAGGTCAAGTTCAGAGAAATATTACAATGGGAGTAAGGAATTCAACTTCAGAAACTCGTTGGATAAAAATAAATGCGGCGCCACTGTTTCACGGGTCTGAAGCGACGCCGTCTCATGTTGTTACCAGCTTTGCTGATATCACGGCAGAAATTGAAGCAAAAAATAGACTTGAAAAGAAAAGTTCGAACTTACGATTCATTTTGGACAGTATTCCTCATCTGATTGGACTTTGGAGCGTCGACGAAGTTAATATAGATTCAAACGCAGAATACGCCAATTATTTTAATAAATATCCAGATGAAATAAGGGGACGCTCTCTCCGTGATCTCCTTGGTGACGAGCTCTATAAAAAAAATGAATCTTATATCAAAAGAGCTTTGGCCGGCGAAAAAGTAGTTTTCGAGAGAGCACTTCCGCATAAAGACGGATCAATACGCCATACTGTGGCTAGCTATATTCCAAGTTTTAATAAAAATAAGGTTGTAAGCTTTCTGGCCCTAGTTGTCGACGTCACAGGGATTAGAGAATTAGAAAAGGGTCAGTTTAAATTAGAGGCTCGCCTGGCAGAGTCCGCAAAACTAGCTGCGCTTGGCGAGATGGCTGCGGGAATAGCTCACGAGATAAACAACCCATTGACGATTATAAAAGGTGCATCTGCGACTCTTGTTCGCAAAGCCAGTGAGAACAAACTAGAGTGGGAGCAGGGGATCAAGCTACTCAAGGTGATTGATAGCACAGCGGACAGAATTGCAAAGATTATCAAGGCATTGAGGAGCTATTCTCGAGATGCAAAAGACGACGACCTCGAAGAAGCGAATTTGAGTGATATAATTAGTGATACATTAGAGCTTTGTCGCGAGCGTTTTAGTATTTCAAATGTTCAAATAAAAGTGAATTGCGAAAGTATACTCATGATTAGATGTCGGCCAACTCAAGTTTCTCAAGTTATTATGAATTTATTAAATAATGCGTTCGACGCGGTTTATGATTTGGATGAAAAGTGGGTTGAGATTAGGAGCTCAATTAAAAACGGAACCATTCATTTGCAAGTAACAGATTCCGGACTTGGTATACCAAAACCAATTGCGGATAAAATAATGAATCCATTTTTTACGACAAAAGAAGTTGGCAAAGGCACTGGCCTTGGCCTGAGTATTTCAAACGGAATATTAGAGTCAATTGGAGGCACATTGAAATTCGTGCCGGGAGCATCCAATACAACATTTATGATCACTTTACCTGAACTAGAAAACGCATTAAAAACAAAAGCCGCCTAAAACCGGTGCCAGCCTACTTTTCCGGACTCAGCGCATCTATTCTAAAATAGTATAGTTTTTAGATTAGTTTATACTTTGCATTCAGCAAAAGGATGCCAAGACCATTGGTTATTCAACAATCTGAGTTTCCCTACAATATCAGTGCAAGGTGTATCAATCGAGAATGGTTCAATATTCCGATGCCGATTGTGTGGGAGATTTTCTCCGAAGAATTAACACGAACGTGTAAAAAACATAACCTTCAGGTACATACTTTTGTTTTGATGAGTAATCATTTTCATCTGATTGCTTCAACACCCGAAGCCAATATAAGCCAATGCATGTTTCAGTTTGTTGGGCAAACCAGCAGAAAATTGGCCAAAGAGGGAAATAGAATTAATGAAACATTTGCCGGACGCCACTATAAATGTATTTTACAGCACTCAAATTATTTTTTGAATGCCTATAAATATAATTACCGAAATCCTGTAAATGCCGGGATCTGTGATCATGTTGAGCTCTATCCGTATAGTACGTTGCAGGCGGTGATGAAAGTGGCCCCTCAAACTATCCCTTTACTCGAAGACACTACCTATAATTTGGATCCCATCGGTACTCTGAAATGGCTGAATGAAACTCCAGATCCGAAGAAACTCGAAGCGGTTCGATTGGGATTGAGACATCAATATTTCACTTCCAAAAATGATCGAAGTTTGAATAAGCCCATTTTGCAAAAAGATGAGATTTTATAAAAGTTTTTTGCGCGATGAGTCCGGAAAAGTAGGACTAGCCGCCCGCGCTGGCACCTAGCGGAAGTCGATGGGGTTGATTTCTAGATTACGTAGTGATCTAAAATCAGGATTCAAATAGTCTGCGGTTTGTTGTTTGTTTTTGTAGCCGAGGACGCGGTAGCTCCAGCCTTGTGATGATCCGATTTTTCTTAATAGGAAACAAATCGCGTCGCCGACTTCGTAGGTGTTTGTTTGTACGCGAATGAGCATATCTTCTGGCGCTTCATCTGTTTTCACCGTTAGATCCGTGCATGGGCCTAGTACAGAAACGCGGTTTTCAACTTGCTTCACTTCACCTACGCAGAGAACAACGTGGGCGTTTGGAGTAGGTCCTGCCGATTTCTTTTTGTGGTGTTGGTAATTGGCGTAGTATATTTTTTCAATCGGATTCAGTTTTGATTCAACAATCGCTTTGATTTTTTGTTCAATTTGAACGTCGTCAGCGATGAGATCATCGGCACCAGCAGGAACTTTTGTGATCTTGCGTTTCACCTGATAGATCTTGCCAGGGATTAAGTTGATTTTCTTCAATGGCGGTGTCAGTTCAAAGTAGCTGTAGGCATCGATGCGCAAATCATATCCCAGCATCAATACGCCGTCTTTGAAATCGAAAAAAAAGTCGATTAGCAATATTAAATAGTCTTCTTCACGGACAAGGCTCAAGCAGTCTGCCCTCGATCACGGTTTTGATATTTGCGGAAAAGGAATATAATTAAAGCAACGGCAGCGATAGCCAGAACGATCATTTTAAAGCGCGAGAAATAAACTAGGATTTCTTTTCCATAATGAGCTAATAAATAAATTTGAGTCGGAACGCTAACAAAAGCCGCCAATCCGTCGATCAGTGCAAACTTCCAAGCGGAAAATTTTAGCATTCCCGTCGCTAAATGACCTGGGAAGCGAACTCCCGGAGTAAAACGGAAAACAAACACGGCAAAGTTGCCATATTTTTTAGTCCAATTTTCAACTCGTTGAATGCTGGCTTCGGAAATCAATTTGCGCGCGCGTGGATGGTATAAAATTTTTCGTCCCCACTTGCGGCCGACAAAGTAAATTAGAAAATCACTGCCGAACACAGCGAGGAAAGAGATAAATGCGGCCTCGTGAACATTCACGACCGGAGCCCCAGGAAATGGAGGAGGAAATAAATCAGGACGAGAACCCATGAATGCCAAAAATCCAACGGAAACTAATGTGACTTCTTCGGGCATTGGAAAACCTAAAGCCGAGGCAACCATCATAAACACGACACCTAGATAGACCATGTTCGGTTGATACGCGAACTGGGAAAACCATTGAAAAACTTCGTGATTAAAAATGCTGTCCACTACAACCTCAAAAATTAGCTAAATTCTGCAGTCTGAAATAAAAATATAATATATCTTTTATTGATAGTATATGAATAAAACAATGAGCGATACTTCTGTTACCTATAAGTTTTCTGGGCATTTAAACTCAAATTTATTTGTCCGTGCTAGCGTTAAATCGGCTGTTACAGACTTGTGGTCCAGCCACATAGTGCCAATTGTGAACCGGCATTTTTCAGAATCCATCTTGCACGACATCAAAGGGACGCAGTCTTGGGACGAATGTCTTAAGAAATTGTTGAAAATGGGGGCAGTGTATTTGGATCAAAAACGGATGAATAGTGACTTTCAGGTCGATGCCAATAACGTAATACGTATTCATTTGTTGCCTCGACGATTCGATACACGCATGTTCGATAGCCATCGTGATATCGTTTTTCAGAATGATGATTTCATAGTCGTGAATAAACCCGCTCTATTGCCGGTGCACCCAACTCTAGATAACTCAGTTGAAAATCTACTTTCACTTTTGCAAGAAAAAATACCGGGACCAGTATTCAGTCTTCATCGATTAGACGTGGAAACAACAGGTCTGATTTTATTCGCAAAATCTGAATCGGCGATGACCTATTTTCATAAACTGTTTGAGAATCGCAATATCACTAAAATATATAAAGCCGTAGTTTCCGCTGGAGATATTTCCCTGGGTCGCTATCGACATTGGATGGAGAAAAATCCGCGCTCACCAAAGAAAATTAGTTCTGTCGAACAAGACGGTTATGTGCCGATCGAGCTAGATATCTTAGGCCGCGTTGACTTTGGTTCGCGAAATAACGCTATGATAGTGGACATCGAGCTCTTGACCGGAAAGACGCATCAAATTCGGTCGCAGCTGGCGCATATGGGATTTCCTTTGATCGGAGATTCTTTGTATGGCGGAGTTCCGTTTGAAGACAAAATATTCAATCACTTTCTGCTGCATGCCTATGAACTGCAGTTTGTTGATCCCAAAGGAACTCATCGAAAGTTTCAACTTAAACCTAATTGGCTGTAAGGTGGTTATGAGCAATTTAATAATCAGGAAACTAAAGAGCGTGATTTTTATTTCCATCATATTCCTAAGCCACGATCTATTCGCGCGCACTGAGTTTAGTCTGATGACATACAACGTAGAAAACTTATTTGATGATCAGCACGATGCCGGTAAAGACGATGACACCTATTTGCCGTTAACTGAAAAACAAACCAAAGCGCACAAAGATAAATGCAAACGATTATCCAATTTTAAATTTCGCAAAGATTGCTACAAACTAGACTGGAATCAAACCGTCATTGCAAACAAGATGAAAAATATTTCAGACGTCATATTATCTGTCGAGCAGGGGAAGGGCCCGGATATATTGGTGCTTGCGGAAGTCGAAAACCGGCGCGTACTAGATCAGCTTAACGAGGGTTTTCTAAAAACCGCCGGATATAAAACGGTGCAGTCCATTGAGGGCAATGACCCCCGGGGTATCGATGTAGCGGTGCTGAGTCGCTACGAGCTTGTCGGAAAGGCTGAGCTCCTGTCCCTGGAATTATCTCGGCCCACACGCGGTGTTTTGAAAGTTCCACTGAAAATAAATGGACAGACATTGACTGTATTCGCGGCTCATTTTCCTTCGCAAGGGAGCCCAACCGAAGTACGCAAGGAAGCATTGAATCACTTAAGCACTATTTTGAAAAATGAAAAAGGCCCATGGGTAGCCGGCGGCGATTTCAATATCACTAAAGAAGAAAACGAAGAGTTTCATTTAATAGAAAACTATCTGCAGCCATTGGCCGATGTTTCTCATATGATTGGCTGTGACGGTTGCAAGGGGACGCATAACTACAAAGGAAAATGGTCGTTTTTAGATTTGTTATTGTTTGATCGTCGTTTGAAAAAGTTCGGAATGGGTGTTGAGGCTGGCTCTATCAAAGTAGTGAAGCTGGCCAGTATGATAGGAAAGAAAGACAAACCAAAGCGATTTGATCCCGATAAAGGTCAAGGAGCTTCTGACCACCTGCCGCTGTATTCACGGCTGTTCGTGCAGAAATCTTGGAAGTAAAGTTATTGCTCTTTAACATCGCTCGTCGCGCTATTATTATTGTTATATGTGCGCTAGCAGAAAGTTTGTCACCACCACCATTCTTTTTCTTTTGCCTCTATTTGTTTCGGCAAAAGTAGCGCGTAAACCTATGAGTGATACAGCTCCTATCAAGCAAGTGAACGGTACGACCGCAAAAGCATTTGTGGGCGCTGAAAATGCGATTAAAAAATTAGATGTTGATGTTCTAAAAGCTGCCGAAGTCACTCAAGATCAAAACAGTTTTTTTGCAGCGATGTCGTACAGTTTGTTTTCACCAACGTTTGATTCTACGGCGCTAAAATCACAGAACCAAGAAAGCCTGGGAGTTTCGGCAATGATCGGGTATTCGTACGCTCCGTATTCAGGATGGGGCATCCAGGGCTCGCTGGGTATTTTGCAAAATTCAAAAACAGATCGATCGCTTCCTGATTTTGTTTTGCTTAAGCCAGCCGTGGGCGTTGTCTTTGCCGTGACCAAAGCCCTATATCTTGCAGGCGGAGTTTTTAATTACACTCAGCAAGGCGAAACAATTAAAAACTTCAAAAGTTTTATCGGCCAAGAAGTTTTTGTGGGCTATAAAGCGAATAAGAAAATCAACATCAAGTTTGGCTTTTCGTACTCTAAATTTTCTGGTGATTTTGATACGGGCACCGAGAAACTTAATTCGGTAGTTTCTTTCCGGGGCCTTGAATCGCAGCTCGTGTACCTATTTTAAATCCATAAAATCCATCTGGCGCGCGTCCAGTGTCTAAGGCATTGACACCCTTACAAACTTTACTGGGCTTGGTGTTGCTTGTTAGGAAAGAATTTCTAAGCCTCGCTATTTAATGCTATAATCGGCTCATAATTTTATTAGAGGAACCTGTATGAAACCAATTTTAGCGATGATATTTTTAGTTGTTTGCGCGATCTCGGCACAGGCTCAGTCATTGACCGGCTTAGATGAAATAATGAAAAATAAAGTGGGAGCTCCGTTTAAAATTGTTTTCCTTCACGTAATTAAACAAAGCCAAATCGATCCAGCGGGATCAACTTTGCAAGCCGCTCAACAAGCATATGCTGGGTTACAAGAAGGAGCGACGAAAGCACCCTCTCAATATCTAGATATTGCGGGTCAGTTAAAAGATGAAGCCTCTAAAGACGCATTTCGCACATATCAAATGAGCATGCAAGGTGCGATCATTGAAATGGGCAAATTAGTAGAAATTTTAAGTGTTAAAACAAGCGACGAAGCCGCTCGATTAGTTGCTGCAAAAGCTCAAGTCCAAGTGATCGTACGCACCCAAAAACAAGGCCACGAAGAACACAAGGAAGAATAAGCGTTAATTAAACCGCGACGACTTCTATAACTTCTGGAATTAATTCTTTGATTCTGACTTCAATACCGTCTTTCAGAGTCGCCGTCGAACTTGGGCAGCCAGCACACGAGCCTTTCATCTGAATAAATACGACATTGTCTTTGTACGAATGAAATACGATTTCGCCGCCATCTAAAGCGACTACAGGTTGAATTTCATTTTTGATAATTTGTTTAAGCTTGATAACGACCGGATCTGTGTCCACGTCAGCCGCTGCGGCTTGGTTAGGATCGAAATCGTGCATTACTTTTTCGCCTTTATCCAAATGCTCTTGAATTAAGCCATTCAAAGGCTCTGCAAGAACAGTCCAATCTACCCAGTCTTGTTTCGTGATCGAAACAAAGTCTTTGCCGATATAAACCTTAGATGTCCATGGGAATCCAAATATCTTTGAAGCCAATGGTGAAATTTCAGCATCTTGGGGAGTCGTGAATTCACGAGTCTCGTTCACCAGAGCTTCAGGGAAAATAAATTTATAAGTAGCTGGATTTGGAGTGGATTCGTATCTAACTTTAATCATTGCGCTAATATACAGCAGGAAAAGGCCTTTTCAAGGGAATTATATCCGCTGTGTTAAATACCTAAAATATTGAAAAAAAGTATGATTCTGAATACTTTAGGGCCGATCAATTCAAAGTAAGTTTTTAATAACAGGAGATAACATGACCCCTAGAGTGCGTGAGATTTTAAACTGGTATGGATCAGATAACCCAGGCGTTTTGACAAATTTAGCTCGTTTGATGAACACGGGCCGATTAGCCGGTACAGGCAAAATGGTTATTTTACCAGTGGATCAAGGCTTTGAACATGGACCAGCCCGCAGTTTTGCTAAAAATCCAGATGGTTATGATCCGGCTTACCACTTTGAATTGGCCATTGAATCCGGTTGCAACGCCTATGCGGCGCCACTCGGTGCTTTAGAAGCGTGTGCTCGTGATTTCGCCGGAGAAATTCCGTTGATCTTAAAAATCAATAATTCTGAAACTTTATTTTCTAATAAATCACCCATCTCGGCATTAACTTCAAACGTAGACGATGCTCTTCGTTTAGGTTGCGCGGGTATCGGTTTCACAATTTACCCAGGATCGTCTGAACGTAAAGGTATGTACGAAGAAATCGCCCATGCCGCTCGTGAAGCAAAAAAAGCCGGTTTAGCCGTTGTTGTCTGGTCGTACCC
This sequence comes from uncultured Bdellovibrio sp., assembly GCA_964498705.1. Taxonomy (GTDB): domain Bacteria; phylum Bdellovibrionota; class Bdellovibrionia; order Bdellovibrionales; family Bdellovibrionaceae; genus UBA2316. The sequence goes on from CAZCHT010000077.1 coordinate 11,353, forward strand.
TCGTGGTGAGCAGCTATCTAAAGAAGGCGAAACAGGAATTGATGTGATCGCATACGCAGCCCACTTGGCAGCTCAGATGGGCGCGCACATTATCAAAGTAAAACCGCCAACAGCGCACATTGAACAAGAAGCGGCTCGTAAAGTTTACGAAGCTCAAGGTATCAAAGTGTCTACATTGGCTGATCGCACCCGTCACGTTGTACAAAGTTGTTTCAACGGTAAACGCATCGTAATTTTCTCTGGCGGTGAAGCTAAGGGAACTGAGGCGTTAATTGAAGAAGTAAAACAATTGGCTCAAGGTGGTGCGTTCGGTAGCATCATGGGTCGTAATGCGTTCCAACGTCCACGCAAAGAGTCTATTGAGTTACTACACTCAGTAATGGACGCATTTGCTGGCAAGAACTCTAAGTAATCGGTGACATTGTGTTAGGAAAAGGAATTCTACTACTGTTGTCGTTGGCTTTTATGGGCTGCCAAACGCAGCCGACAAAAGTAACTGAGACTAAAGCTGTTCAAACTAATTTCGAAGAAATTCGCACTAAGCTTAACAAAAACACAGTCATCCTGGACACTCGGGATGCTGTGGATTTTTACGTGAGCAAAGTTCCTGGCTCGATCCTGGTGGAATGGAAAGATTTTTCCGTTCCTAATATGGACGGCGCGGAAGGTGTGCTGGATATCGATCCACTCAACATCACTCGTCGCTTAGCTCTTTGGGGTATCGGCCCCGAATCAGAAGTGATCGTTCTTGGTAAAGTGTTCGACAAAGATCAAAAACAAGAAGCTAAATTGGGTCGCGTCGCTTGGATGCTAAAAGAAATGGGCGTAGTGAATGTAAAGACATTCAACTATGAACTGTTCAAGCGTGAAGTGTTTGGCCTGCAGGACGCTCCTCCAGTAAACAAAGACACATGGATGCCTGTTGTGGATACGCGCTCGGAAATTAAGTTTGATGAGTTTCAACGCATTATCTATCCGTTCAATTACCATTTTAAATTCTACACTCTGTCGAAGCTGGATGAAAAAGCAGGGCTACGTGTTGGTCGATTTAAAAACTCAAAAATTCATTTCATCGATGTTCGTTCGGCCAAAGAATTTGGCGACGCTAGCTTGAAATCATTAGATCCTAGTTTTCCATTAGAAAATATTCCGTGGGAGCAATTCTACACACCTGAAGGAATCGTTAACTTTGAATTTAAGAAAAATTTAAAAGCTAAAGGAATTGTGGAAGGCGATGTCATCATCCTGCTTTCAAATCATGGTGTACGATCGGGTGCGGCTACATTCGCATTGCGAGAAATGGGTTATACGGAATCTAGAAACTTTTCTGGCGGTTACAATTATTTGAATAATTCGATGACTCTCGAGAAACAAATCAACTCAGCATTTTTTGAAATCGAAAAACAGAAGAAACGCAAAAAAGTAGTTCGTAAGAAAAAGAAATGATTAAAAAGGTAATTTTATATACCCTTTTGGCTGTCTTTGTTTCTTTCGTGGCCCTTATGGGGTTTGGTTACTATGTGAAAAAAAATGAGGAGGGTAGTGCCATATACTCTCCTCCGAGCTTAACTAAAGCGCAAATTTTAGAGAAATCGTCAGCGTTTTATCAACCACTGTTTAGTAAGTTAAAGGAGTTTCCTTCAGTACAAATCGGAAAGCCCTATATTATCTTGAGCGACTGGCCACTGAACGGAGATGGTGTTTGTTTTACGATTTCTGTGAATGGTAGTGACGTTAGTGATTTTTCAGATCTAAATCTATGGGATAAGAAAATTCTTGGCTATAAATGCAATCCTAACAAAGAGGAAAAGCCCTATGCGGAGTCCGATTATTTTGGAGACTCAGAGATCGAGTACTCGTCCATTGATTTAGGTTCTGGATCTGTAGAGAAATTGATTCCTTTAAATTGGTCGTTTTTGTCCAATCCTAAAGTTTGTGATTCCTACGTGGCCTATTGGGGAACTGCGGATGAAATTCAGGGAAATAGTGATAACTTACGTGTCATTGCTTATATTTATAATTGGGTCACTAAAGAGGCCGTATTAGAAAAGCAAATATCGTTAAAACTTATTGCAACAGATGATAGTGGTTATTTTCAATCCCCACAGTGGAGTAGTGATTGTAAAAAAGCGACGTTCACAGATGAAGGCGTCGCCAATATTTTAGCTTTTTAATCAATTATTTTGGTTCAGAGCACAGAACAACCGCTTGTTCCGCATTGAATTGTGCTTTGATTTCTTGAGTCGCAGCTTCTTTCACACATAAAGCAGGATTCACTGATTTAGCACCACTGCATAGTTTTAAAATTTGTTCTGGGTTAAGCACTGTTGGTACATCTGGGCTTTCTGCCATAATAGCACAACGAGCCGGTGCATCCGACGTAGCGCCACGACACAAACGAATGATAGATTCCGTTGTCATCGCCATTTTAAGAGCTGGTAATTCGGCTAAAATTCCGCATTTGATAGGACCTGTGTTGGCTGCAAACGATGTCGCTGCCATAAGTAAACTGATTGCTAAAAATAATTTCATAAAATTCTCCAAAGGGTTTGGCGCGAATTTTACCATGGAAACAGAGCGTATTTTGAAAATTCTGGGGAAGTAATTAAAGGATAGAAGAAGTTACTTGAATGTATGAACTTTAGACAGCTTCTTAGGAAGCTGCCGACGTTTGCATTTTGAATAATACCGAATACATCGCTTTTAACATGTCAGGATCATATCGGCCTGCCAGCTTATCTTTCATCATCGTTAAAGCTTCGAAAGGCTTCATGGGTGTGTTGTAAGATCGTTGCGTTGTCATCGCATCGTACGTATCACAGATCGCTACGATACGTGCGTACGGATGAATCTCAGGGCCTGTGATCTGTTGAGGATACCCGTTGCCAGCCCATGATTCATGGTGCTCAAAGCACGCCGCTTTTACGCCGTCCGTGATATTTGGATTTTGATTCAAGATGATCAATCCATACTGAGGGTGACGTTTCATTTGTTCCCATTCAGCATCATCTAATGGGCCTTTTTTACATAATATTTCCAAAGCAACATTTCGTTTTCCGATATCGTGGAATAGGCAGCCAACACCCAGTTCTTCCATTTCGGCGGCACCAAAACCTAGAACTTTTCCTAAGCCAAGCGAGTAAATGCTGACATCTAATGAATGATTGTAGGTGTAGAAGTCGTGACCCGATAAGCTCAGCAAATAGCCTATGCTTTCGGGAGCTTTATCGATGAAGTCGATGAAATCGCTGATGATAGGCTTTGAATCATCGAGTGCTTTGTTCACATCTGGATTTTCAAAAAGGTCTTCCATGATTGCGATAGACGATTCGCGCAGGATAGCGGCTTTGTCGTTGTTATGGATTTCTGATGAATTGATTTCGTCCTTGACCCAGGCGCGGTACGTTTCGCGATCCGTGATTTTTACGAAAAATGAATTTCCTGTATCTTTTGAATGTAGAGATTCGATTTTTTGTAATTGCAAGGCATCGCCGGCTTTACGGTACAGAACCATGCGACCGTCGATGAATACGTAAATGTCAAAAGACGTGATTTTTTCAGGTCTTAGCGTGCTTAAACGGATGCGGAAAAACTGATTCATGTCCATTACCTATTTAATCATCATTGGTTTTTAAAAACTAGAGACAAATGTCTAGAATCATTTTAAAATTGCTTTGATAGTGGGTATGTCTCAAGTTGGTTAAGTTGGGCAGCACGCTGTGAATTTTAGTGTAAATAAGATTAACAAAAGGCCAAACCGCGAATGAGTTTCAATCGATTTGATTCCAAACCTAGAGTGAATCCAAACAAGGGCAAAACGCCGCCGCTTGAGCTTAAGACCCAGGTCCAGTACGTCAAAGGCGTCGGTCCTGCGTTAGGCGAAATCCTAGCAAAGAATGGCATTCGCACAGTGAAAGATTTAATCGAAATCTTTCCGCGTACCTATGAAGATCGTCGCAGCGGCGTGAAAATCAAAGATTTGAAATTAGATCAACTGGTCAGCATGAAAGCGCAATTGGTCAAAGTTCAAAGTATACCACTTGGCCGCACCAGTCGAAAAATATACGACATTACTTTACAAGATTCCTCAGGGCAAATTCACTGCAAATTTTTTAGAGTTCCGTACAAAGGTTATTTTGAGCGCTTCAAACCATTCCAAGATATTCGCGTCGTTGGTAAAGTGATCGATTACCGAGGTCGGTTAGAATTTCATCATCCGGATTTACGTGATATTGACGAGGAAGAAGAACTGCAAGACGAAGTCATTCCTGTGTACGTCGAGATGGAAGGCATTAGCAGTTTTAAATGGCAAAAATTAATTCGCTTTGCATTGAGCGAAGTGATGAAAAATCCTGACAATTTATCCTATGACCCGTTACCTAAATCCGTTCGAGAGAAAGCCCAACTAACGGGCTATTTTAACGCGATTAAATCTGTTCACTATCCTGATAAAAATAAATATTCAGAATATTTGGAATTACGTAGTCCGGCTCATCGACGATTAATATTTGAAGAGTTCTTTTTGCTGGAAACATTTCTGTTTTCTAAAAAACTAGGTTTGCAGAAGGAAAATTCCCCGCCCTACAAATCGTTTGGTGAGTTGAAACAAAAAGTCATTGGCAGTTTGCCGTTTCAATTAACTAATGGGCAGTTGAATGCGATTGTCGATATTGAAGCTGACTTTGTAAAAGGTCATCCGATGCATCGCCTGATACAAGGTGATGTCGGTTGCGGAAAAACCTTAGTGGCATTTGTGGCCGCGGTGATGATGAAAGAAAATAGCTATCAAAGTTGCATTATGGTGCCGACCGAAATCTTGGCAGAACAACATTATAAAAATGCGATCAATTATCTAGCGGGTCACGGTTTAACAATCTCTTTGTTAACTGGGAAAACGAAAGCGAGTGAGCGACGTGATCTTTTTGAAAGACTAGCGAACGGTCAGATCGATTTGTTAATCGGGACGCATGCATTGCTTGAAGATGACGTAGTTTTCAAAAGCTTAAGTCTGGTTGTCATTGATGAGCAACACCGCTTTGGCGTTAATCAGCGTGCGAAATTAAAAGCTAAAGGTGCCTCACCACATTTCTTGGTGATGACGGCGACACCGATTCCTCGAACACTGTCGATGACTGTGTTTGGTGACTTAGATGTCACACTAATAAAAGAATTGCCACCGGGACGCACACCTATTCAAACTCGCGCTGTTTTCCAAAACAAGTTGTCCCAAGCTTTGGATTTCATGAAACAACAAGTGGATAAAGGCCGACAGGGCTACATCGTGTTTCCGCTCGTTGAAGAAAGTGAAAAAATTGATTTAAAAAATGCGACGGCAGAATTTGAACGACTGAAGACTGAGTTTCCAAAAATCAGATGGGCGCTGCTACACGGCAAAATGAAGTCGACAGAAAAAGAAGAAATCATGAATGCATTTAAGAACAAAGAATTCGACATTCTAGTTTCGACGACCGTTATCGAAGTCGGCGTCGATGTTCCAAATGCGAATATCATGGTGATCGAGCATGCGGAACGCTTTGGATTATCACAGTTACATCAGCTGCGCGGCCGCGTGGGTCGTGGGGAACATAAGAGTTTTTGTATTCTGGTTATGGGTTATGCGGTGAATGAAGAATCTAAAGAACGAGTTAGTTTTATGGAGAAAAGCACTGATGGATTTGAAATCGCTGAATTTGATTTAAAGATCCGTGGACCTGGTGAGTTTTTGGGAACTAAACAATCGGGATTGATCAGCTTTAAACTAGCGGATCTAATAAAAAACCAAGACATCTTGATCGAAGCTCGTGGGTATGCAGCCGACGTACTGACAGCTGATCCAAAATTGGAAAAATCAGACAATGCGTTTATCAAACAACATCTACAAACGAAAAAACACGCCGATCTCGGGTAAACGTTTTTTGAATGTCTTATTGCTTAGAAGTGGGCATCACATGTCCCTCAAATGACTTCGACTTCAACAGGTAAACTAAAATAATAACAAAATTTAATGGTCGTGTTTTAAATGAACGACGAAATTATTTTCGTCATAATCCGATCACTAAGGTTCTATAACCGTGACCGGTTCTTGGAAATTAGGGAGGGTTCAGATTCTTAGAGCTTAAAACTAAATACATATATTGTGATAGACTCTTTAATTTTACTTACTTTGATTTGATCGGTCGTAGTCAATCACTTTAGTAGGCTCTCTGCCACTGGTCTTTTCTACATTTCTAAAAAAATTCAACGACTCAGTAACTGCCTTACCTATTTTTTCATCAGGATAGTATTTATCACATTTAGTAAGAGCCGTAATGTAGCTCGACACCATTGATTTATCTTGGCTATCCAGATCTTTAGATTCAAATCGTACAGATGAACCATCTCCAGTAGGTACATAAATGCCCCTACCTTTTGGATTTGTATTTTTAAGTAGAGGATGCGTTGTTAGGGCTTTATATGAAAAAACAGTTCTTTTAATCAGTTGTGTTAATTCTTCATTAAATTTTTTACGATTTTCTTCATTAATTACATCCGAGCAAGATATCTTTTGGGGTGACTGCTTACCTTCTTTTTTTAAACTCGCATGCTTACATTTCCACGTGTTTCGATCAAAATCTTTCAAAAAATTACAAATTAATTTATGATCTTTTATGTCTATAGGGTCATTAACATTAAATGGAGAATTAAATTCTAGGAAATACTCACCTGGTTTGATATTTTCAGGAATTTTACATTCTGAAAAATTATTATTAGATACCATATATAAGTATTTATTATCACTGAATAAAAAAGTTTTTCTTACTGGGCTATAGTAATCTTCATTAGTAGTTTTCCAATTATTTTCTCTGTGAAATGCTTTATCCAAAGCTTCTAAGCAAGATATTTCATTAGTAAAGGTCCCACTAAAACCATAAATTGAATAAAATCCAAAAATTATTAAAATATACTTTCTCATATCTGACTAGTCGGGATGAGTTTTGTAAACTTAAGACTAGATTCCGGATAAAACCCAATCCTTAAAACCAATATAAATTCATTCTGAATTAACTTTCCCGACCGGGCTGAAAAAAAACCGCCATTCCTAGAGGAATGGCGGTCGCGTTTTTAAGTTTAGTAATTGTCAGATTGATTTTCCCAAGAATACTCTGGTTCAGGTGGTAAGTATTTTAGGAAGTTGATTAAGTCTAGCTTATCGTCATGAGATAAATTCACACCCCAATTGTGACCCCTATTCGAGTTACCCATTGGTTGGCCTTTCTTATCCAGTTGCAAAGTGTTGAAGCATAACATCTCTTCATTGTCTGCGCAGGGACGATCACCCGGACGTTTCCAATCTTGGTAACCGATGTTTACCGGATCGAACTGATTAGAGCGAACGTTAAAGTATTTAGGACGCTCAGTATCTGGAGTTAACAACAACATCAAATTTGGAACAGAACCGTTGTGTAAGAATGGAGCTGTTGCCCAAACACCCGATAAATGTTTAGCTTTATAACCGTTACCTTTTTCCATTTTGCCGTACTCATTGCCTTTTTTGTTCTCAGCAGAACCTAAGTAAGTATCACGGAAGAATTCATTTCCGCGAATTTCACGGAATTCCATCTTAGCTTGTTGCTCAAGAGAGATATTATATTGCTGGTAATAACGAGCTTTAATCGCCGCTACATCACCAAAAATTTTATCTTCGAACGGAACTTCAACAACGTCACCTTTTTGAGTGCGCACTTTCACCGGAACAATTGCATTTAAAGCGGCGCGAGCATCTGTTTCAGGACTATACTTGCCATCTTTAGCAGTCAGCGGGTACATATTGTATTCACGTAAAATACCGCTTGGTCCAACTAGCTTATTTGATTCATGGCATGTTTGACACTGGTTTTCGTAAATCGCAAAACCACGTTTCAAGCGAGATGGATCCATATCGATTTCGAATTCTGAAAGGTATTTTTGATCATCGTCTTTGTTTAAGACCTCTTTGAATACATCATTCCATTCTGGAATTTTGATTTTGTGACCAAGATTCTCAAGACGATCAAGATTTGTTACGTTGATTGTCGTATCTAACTTGTCGCTGGTAACCATGGCGCCCAAACCAAGTGCTTGACCGACATTTCTAAGGATAACAGAGTTTGAATTACCATTGTAATGCAAGTTACCCATATATTTCAGACCCCAGATCCAAGGCAATGAAACCGGTGCTGTTAAGTCTACTGGAAATTCAGTTCTTAAAACTAAGTTAGAAATACGGCCGAATGCATCTGTGCGATTGAATGCGGATGCTGTTTCCATGATCGCTGGATTTGTTCCACCGCTTAAGAAAGCCAAGAACTTCATACGTTGATCAAGGTGACCGATATTATCATCCGGTTTGAAACCGTATGTTTTTCGCAATAATAATAAGTACGTTGATTTGATCGCTTCTTGTGATCCGAACATACGGTGTGTATCACCTTTTTTAACATTTAACAAAGTCGCAATCATTGACGGGAAGCAAACTTTAGTGGCTTCGATCATCAAGTTACCGGCTGAACCTAAACTTTGGGATTGCTTCGCTAAGTTTTGGCAAAAGTGAGATTTAATTTCTTCCGCATCTTCTTTTGGTTTGATGTGAGTCAAACTTGGATTTCTTGTTTTAAGATCTGTTAGGAAAGTTTCTAAGTTTTTACCCTTAACAAACATTACAATCGTTGAAGCGATTAAATCTTTAAAGAATCCACGGATATTAACCATTGCAGGTGCACCTTGGATACGGAATTCAGGAGCGAAGTGTCGATTTGTTGAATAAGATACTGAGCCAGAATGACAAAGTGAGCAGTTAGTTCCGACCATACGAATAGATTTATATTTAACGCCATCTGAGTCAGTTACCTCTTTAACAATTTGAGTTTCACTTACAAATTTACCGTCCGCATTGTCGTATTTTTCGTAAGCGTCGGCAGAATCACCAACGTTGTTGGTCTGATTGATAACCGAATCATCCGTTTTTTGTGTACTCCATGAAGCCGATAAGCCCACGTACGGCATTAAGTAGCGAATTTTTCGGTCTTGGCCATTTACTTTTTTTACTGAATTACGAGCTTGCGCGTGAGCTTTCATGAATCCGAAACGTTTATCCATATCAGCACTGAACGCTTTTGAGATTTTTTTATCATCATCTTTAAAAGATGCGGACTTTAAAGACATGAACCACTCGTATGGGTACACATCGGCACCTTCGCTCAAATGTTCAAAATCGGCGAGGTCATTACCGTTTAGGCCTGGAGGTGTTTGATGGAAACACTTTCCCGTGCGTTTATCTAAAGCGGGACGAGTCTTGGCTTCACCGCCAAATTTATATTTTTGGGGTTCGCAGTTATTATCCTCAGCAGCAAACACCTGCGCTGAAACAACAAGTCCGGTAATCAAAATTAGAGTTTTAAACATACATACTCCTAATTAAAAGCCAAAGTCAAAAGAGCCAAAGATGCAGGGAAAGCCTGAATCCAAAAAATACGTTTAGTCACAGAAAGAGCACCGACCACACCCGCAATCAAAACGCAGCCTAAGAAAAATATTTGCAGCTGCAATTTAATATTCGCGTCCGGATGGATTAGGGCCCACAACAAGCCAGCAGCCAAGAATCCATTGTATAAACCTTGATTCAGAGCCATTGTGCGAGTTTGTTTTG
>CAZCHT010000078.1:0-20754 GCA_964498705.1 uncultured Bdellovibrio sp.
GCCAATGAATTTAACGATGGTGCTATAAGCATCGCCAGGTGTGGCTACCGACCGAAGTTCCTCCGACCGTGTAGGATTGAGAACAGGCCGATTTTGGAGCCGCATTGCAATCCCACATCCCTGTATATTGAAAACTTCCTTGAGCATTCAGTGAACCGATTAAAGAATTGTTGGTACCGGTCTGAGTATTTCCGTTTTCGTCCGTACAGGTGCTAGTGGCCCTGACCTCCATATTAGGAGATCCCGAAAAAGAACTCGGGACCCAGCAGGTAGCATTTGTCGCGCAGTTAATATTCTGTATCTGCGAAGACGGAGGCGGAAAACTGTTGTTATTTCCAACGATGACACTAATGACGCTGCCGGGACTCACGCAGCTGGCGATGTCGGCGGCATTCGGTCCGCTGGGGGTTGTGTTGAAAAGCTGTGTGATTCGTAACGGTTTTGGAGTCACCGATTTGAAATTGTTTTTAAAACTGATTTTCAGTGTCGCCTGATAGTATGAGCTTGCGACAGGTTGAATATTTGAAAGTTCGATGGAATCAACGGTAAGATCGGTTTGAGAACCGTTAACAACGGTGTTGGCTTTTGCCAGGTATTGGCTAGGTGCCGATGTCAGTTCGGTCAGTGTAATATTTGGAATACTTGAAGGATTTGTTATATCCATTTGTTTGCCTTGGAAGTTTGCATTGCACATCGTTTGATTTTGAAACACTTGAAGCAAGAAGTTGTTTAGGTCGGTGACTTCAAGTTTTTGTGAAACCTGTTTGTTCATACTGAGCTGAGTTATGAATAGTTGTGAAAACGAAAGTGACACAACGGACATAATTCCGATAGACAAGAGAATTTCGACCAGTGACGACCCTTTGCTATTAATCATTTTGTCCCCAGTCACTGGTAATAGCTAAGCACCAATTTGAGGCTAAAAACTGAACTGTGCTCATGGGACCGTCAGGCGTATGAAAGGTATAGTTTCCGGCTACGCTTCCAGTGGAAACATTTATATTTAAGGATCCTATCGGAAATGATTTATTTGGTCCCATCGGGTAACCAAACAAATGGTGCAGCACATTTGCTGTACCCCATATCTGGATTTGGCTTTGGCCAAACTGAACACCGTATTGTCTGATCCATAATTGATGAACGAGTGGGTGATCTAATGCAATTCGCTTCGGCGAATCAACGATTCGCATAGTAAAATTGTCTGCCGGGTTCGCCGGGTTTTTGTAATCAAGACTGCCGTCGACATTTCTAGTGATAGTTCCTGAAGCCCAAGAGCTCGTCTGGCCAACTTTTAGAAATCTACCATCAAATGCTGCCTTGTAGTCACTTAATAGTTGCCCATATCCCAAACCAGCTAGAGACGTAACGTAGGAACAATTAGCTCCGGGGGAGATGGATGCTGGATTTATAATTTCCGGCGCTGGCGCTGGCGCTGGTTGAGGTGAGTTTTGAGAATTTTGATTTCCCGAATTTATGTTTGAGGGTGTTGTAAAAAAGGATTTTGCATCGCCTTTGGGGAACTGCGTGTAAGATCGAGAGCCGGTCGGGTATTCTGGTGTTTCATTGTCGATCGATGCTTCCCCAATCGCTGGTTGCGAGGGCAACGATTGATTCGACTTTGTCGTGCTAAAATTACTTGGTGTCGGGCCGGAACAGTTTTGAAATAAAAAAACGGATGCGCCCAAAGTGATAGGTAATAAAAATAGTAATCTGTTAGACATTATTTCACCCCCTTGTCTTACAGAAACAATTTTAACAACGTTAAATCCCGATTTCTATAGATCCGTGGTAGTGAAGGTCACAAAGTGGTCGCATGCAGAGACCACTTAACACCCGATTTTTAATCTTCTAGAAGTGGTGCAAGTATAGATATAAACTGTTCTAAAGGCATGGCTTCAGGCTCGTGCGTTCCCACTTCTTGAGTGAAATTGCTACAGACTAAGTCGGCTATGTTTGTTCCATTGTTGGACTTCAGGCTAAATGCAATCGTATTTTTCTGAGATGAAAAATCAGTTGAAATGAAATAGGACTTGGTGATCTTAGTATTAGAGAAGGTCACCTCGGTTCCAGCGGGACTAAATAGCTCCATCTCACACAAGTAGTCGTTGTCTAGAATTTTCTGTTGGAAGAAAATGATGCCTTCCTGTGAAAGAAAAAGTTTTCCCGTGAAGTGCGGAGTTTGGATTTTTAGAACGATTTTATTTTCCCACAGTTTAAAGGCCGATTTCTTTACGGTGCTAGATACGCCAATTAGGTTAGACGACCTAATGTAGTTATTGTCGGGTCCAACAAGCAAGCTAGTGAGTTCATGCATTACAAGTTTCAGTTTTTCAGAAGGAGTAAATCTTGACCAATGTTTGAGTGAAACTTCAATCGTTAAGTTTGAAGGGTGATTGATGGCTTGGACCTCTTGGTTATTTAGATGCAACGCAGTTTCGGTGAATCTAACTATAATTTCACTTTTATATTTTTTGTAGGCGCTGACATATTTGAGAGCATCCGCGCTGCCGCTGATTTTTAAATAACGGTATTCGGTATTGGCGATTTTGAAAAACTCTTCAGCATTGACGTCGCCACCTCCACTAGTGCCAAATGAACCGGCGTGTGCGCTTATGCAAAATAAGATGATTAAGAAAACCCGATTCATAATATCACCTCTGAAAGTTTAAATAGTTGGATTCCGGTGTAGTAAACGCTATCTACGTTTTTGTCTTCGGTTTCGTTGGATAGTAAAACAAGTTTGCCAAAACATTCATTAATTACATCCTCGGCCAGTTTTAAATTAACAGAAGAAAACGAGAAGGTTTCGCTACTGATAATGCGATCCTTTGGCGGGTGTTTTTCAATGGCAACGATAGTCTTTTTTAACATATCCTTATGGTAGTTTTGAAGGGCAAGGTTTGCACTTTTGGATTCTATTTTGATGTTTTTGTGTGTGGGAATATGATGGTGTCCATCAGCGGATTTCGTTAAAAGATTCAACGCTACAAGGCCGGTCAGTAGTGAAGTCGATTCTTCTAAAGACGTATTCAGAGTTTTAGAAATCTGCTCAGCGTTAAGTTGATAATGTGGATTTCCCGAGAGAGCCATGATGACCGCATTTTTCCAATTAATTACACCTTTAGTCGAAACGGCATCAAGCTTCTTTACAGCTACCCATTTCTTTCTTTCATTTTTAATTTTTAATTTAAGGTACTTTTGAAGGCTTTCTGTCTTAGTAGAGTTAAGTTGGACTAAAAGGATAAAAAAATCGGTCTCGTTGTTGGTTAGGTTCAATTTATTAGCGATATTGCAGGCCGACTCAATCGAAAGATTTTTTTTTCCGGAAAGAACTTCGTTTAATGTAGTGGCCGCGATGTTTAGCATCCTTGCCATTGCCCGAATAGAGAAATTCTTTCGTTTTGATTTGATTAGGGAAATTTCCGATTTTAAGAAAACTCGGTAGTCGTCATACTGATAGATGCTTTTGGACGCCATTTTTATTTAGTAGTCATAATTGTTTTTAAAAACAATGATAAAATGGAGCAAATGATCGCTTGTAGCGACCACTTGCTTGTGTTCATTTTGAAACGACGCAAGTATCTGGGGTGTTAGATAAATCCATACAGGTGTCGCCAAAATAGCAGCCAATTCGGTCAGGGTATCTTTAATCGGGAACCCAGATTGCTTTATAGATAAGTCATGAATGCATATTGGCTTGGTAATCAGACGTCGAATAATACACTCGTAACCGTTATCTCAAAATGGAACATCCAGTCCGTTCCTAACGAAGACGCCTTAAAAAGCATCCTCGGTCAGCCAGCCGATAAGGCCCGCCATTTCTTGATGGAGCTGTCGGAGATAAACGAGAAAAAGTACCTAGAGCTAAAATCGATGGGCGAGCGCTATGGCAAGAAAATCAAATTTATCGTGTTTTACCAAACTCTAAAACCATCGCCGATCATCAACAAACTGCATGGCGCCGAGATTCTTTTGATCAGCCCCGAAGAGCGCAATATCACCAATATTTTGTTAAAGCGCTTCTTTCAAAATCCAGAGCCATTGTTTCGACGATGGGAGAGATATCAAGTACTTACGAGCGGAACGTTAAGTTTATTGTCGGGTGAGGGCGAGGCCGTAAAAGTCAGTGTAAGTCACTTCAGTGCCCATGGAGCACGCATCGAAATGGCCAGCGAATCGTTCAAGAAAAAAGACTTCGTCGTCCTTGATTACGTCAGCCATGACGGTAAAAAAATTCGTATGCAATCGCGAGTCGCTTGGACGCAAGATCGAGATAATACTTGGGTCGGTGGACTCCAGTTCATCTCTCGAGTTGTTTAAATGGCAAAGTTCCACAAGAATGATGCGCCATGACCAAAGGGCTAAAGAATTTGAAAAGGTAACCCTTTGTGTTACTTTTTCCACAAAATGGCGCATTATTTAATGATGATACTATCTAATATCTTATCAGTTTTCTTCACAGTGTTAACGGCTTCTTAATGTCTTCTATTTCTATTATTCTACCTGATAACTCAAAGAAAACGTTCGACCATGAACCCACTGTTCTAGAAGTCGCTGAATCCATTGGTCCACGATTAGCCAAAGACACTCTGGGTGGAAAAATCGATGGCAGCAATGACATTGTAGACCTTCGTTTCAAACTAAAAGACGGCAGTAAACTTTCGATCATCACCACAAAAAGTGAAGAAGCCAACGAAGTGATCCGTCACTCAAGCGCTCATATTCTAGCGCAAGCCGTGCAACGTTTGTGGCCCGAAGTTAAGGTCACGATCGGTCCCGTGATTGAAAACGGTTTTTTCTATGATTTCGATTCTCCATTTAATTTCACCGAAGAGCATTTTGAAAAGATCGAAAAAGAAATGCAAAAAGTGATCGATGCCGGATTCCCAATCGTTCGCCGAGATGTTCCGATTGATGATGCTATCGCTACATTCACAAAAATGGGCGAGCGGTTTAAAGTTGAAATCATCAAGGACTTAAAAACCAGAGGCGAAGCAACCGTTGGTATTTATGACCAAGGCGAATGGTTTGATCTGTGCCGTGGTCCTCATATTCAAAATACAAATCAAGTCAAAGCATTCAAGTTGTTAAGCGTAGCCGGTGCCTACTGGCGCGGGGATGAAAAAAACCCGATGCTTCAACGTGTGTACGCAACGGCGTTCAAAGATAAAAAAGAACTTGAGCTGTATCTTCATCAAATCGAAGAAGCTAAAAAACGCGATCACCGTAAATTAGGTAAGGAACTAGATCTATTCATGTTCCATGAATGGGCTCCGGGCTCGCCTTTCTTCACAGGCAAAGGTGCTTTGGTGTACAACCAGCTCGTCAATTTCATTCGTGAAATGTACGTAGAATTTGGCTACCAAGAAGTCATCACGCCGCAAATTTTCGACGTGAGTTTGTTCCATAAATCAGGACACTACGAAAACTACAAAGAGAACATGTACTTCACCCGCGTGGATGAACGTGATTTTTCGGCTAAACCGATGAACTGCCCATCGCACTGTTTGATGTTCCACAATGGCCAGCATTCCTATCGTGATCTGCCCGTTCGTATGGCTGATTTTGGTCGTTTGCACCGTTATGAAAAATCGGGCGCGATGCATGGGTTGACTCGTGTACGCACATTCTGCCAAGACGATGCGCATATTTTCTGTCGCGTTGATCAGTTGCAATCTGAAATCGCAAGCTTCATGACATTATTAAACAAAGTGTACAAAACTTTGGGCATGGATAATTTCAAAATCTACTTAAGCACGCGTCCTGAAAAACGCATGGGTAGCGATGAAGTCTGGGATCGCGCGGAAGGTGCTTTGTCGGACGCTTTGAAACAGCTTGATTTGCCCTACACAGTAAATCCAGGCGATGGCGCGTTCTATGGACCTAAGCTTGATATCATGTTCGTCGATGCGATTGGTCGTCCGTGGCAATTAGGTACATTACAGTGTGACTTTAACTTGCCTCTGAATTTTGATTTAAAATACACGGGCGAAGACAACAAGGATCATAAACCAGTTATGCTTCACAGAGCCATTCTGGGCTCGTTAGAGCGCTTTATCGGTGTTTACCTTGAGCACACGGCTGGGCACCTGCCATTGTGGTTGTCGCCAAACCAAGTGACTATTCTGAACGTTACAGATCGTGTAAATGAACATTGTGAGAAAATTCAGTCGATGATGCGTGCAAAAGGTCTTAGAGTTGAATTTGATCGTCGTAATGAAAAATTGAACTTCAAAATTCGTGAAGCTCAAATGGCTAAAACGCCGTACATGATCATCATCGGTGATAAAGAAGCCGAAATGGGCGAGTTATCTCTTCGTACGAAGAGTGGTAAAATTGTAAATAATCTAAAACTGGAAACAGTGATAGATCAGTTAGTAAGCGAAGTAAAAACAAGAGCACTCAAAGGTATTGAAGCTTAAAGAACTTCAATTCGTATAGAGGCTTAAAACAATATAAGTGGAGGTTTCCCATTAATAAGTTCGAAAATAGAGGTAGTTTTTCAAAAGGTGGCGATAGAATTAAGAAAAAAGAAGACAAAGATGGTCTTCGTGTTAATCGCGAGATTCGCGCTCAACAGATTCGAGTGATCGATGATGAAGGGCAGATGCTTGGCGTGATGACAGTTCCTGAAGCTATTCGTATCGCTGAAGAAAAAGGCCTGGACTTGTTAGAAATCGCTCCAACAGCTACGCCGCCGACATGTAAAATCATGGACTACGGCAAATGGAAATACGAAAACAAAAAGAAACAAGCAGCCTCTCGTAAAAAACAAACAGTGATCGTAATCAAAGAAATCCAAATGCGTCCGCGCACGGATGTTGGTGATTTTGAAACTAAAATGAGACACGCCCGCAGCTTTTTGCTTGAAGGCGACAAAGTTAAAATCAATATGCGTTTCTTAGGTCGTGAATTAGCCCATCAAGAATTTGGTATGGAACTAATGAGAAAAGCGATCGCGTTCGTTGATGACTTAGCTTTGATTGAAACAACACCGCGTTTTGAAGGTAAGCAAATGTACACGCAGCTAGCGCCAGATCCAGCGAAGATCAAAGAATACGAAAAGAAGCATCCTAAGAAAAACGCCGCTCCGAAAAAAGAAGACGACGAAGACGAAACTGGCGAAAAAGAGTAATCTTTTCGTCAAAGTACCTTTTTAGCGTTGGAATCCTGTTGTATCAATCGAGTCAATTGATTTTTATTGAATCGCGTTGATACAACCACGCCTATTCATCTATTCTGCTTTATACATTCTGTGACCCGAGACGTGCAGAAATGAGAATTTTCAACAACCATTGAGTCCTTCTTAAAATTGCCGATACTTCTATCGCTTGTTGTATGGCACCAAGGGGGATGTAAATGGGGTTGTCGCAATTTATCGGTCGTGTTTTGATTTCGATGGTAGTGGTTGGACTGTTTTCAAATTTAAGTCTGGCTGCCGATGGAATTACTAGCGATACTAAATTCTACGATTTCAGTGATCCCGTGTTTTTTAAAGGACATGAAACTTTCTTTTTTAGAAAGCAAACCTAAACTCCTACAATTCATAAGAGCTAAAAATTTTAGCTTAGTTTCTATTATATCCATAGAACATAAAGACAACCAATTTATTTTTCGGGGACTTGGATTTATGTATATTGTAAATACAGACATGGAATTTAGTTTTTTTAAATCGCAATTATTTTTTAATGAAGTGAGCAGTGAGGCTAGCTAGTGACTTATGACTCCAGTGGAGGCATTCGCAAAAAAGAAAATTGAGTTGTCAAAGTTTGTTGATAAGTGGTGGCGCCATGAAGACATTTTTATGGACTTTCAGGAGCTACTTGATGAATTGAAAGCATTAGCCAATCAGTGCCCGGATTCATTTTCAGAACAATTTCGCCTTGAGATATTGGAGATTGAAACTACATTGAGAGACGATTGCCTTATTGAATAATTTGTAGAAACTTAGATTCGAATTGACGTTTCCTGCAAATGGGTCAGATTTAGTCTGACAATTATTGAAATAATGGCACATCGTCAATAGAATGGCTGGTTTGCAGGCCTCGAGGTTGTTTCGCATTGTGCGATTAGGAAAGTTCAGGCAGACGACCTTTCTATGAAAGCGCCTCAGCTGAATAGTAGCAATCTAAAACATTTATGACATAATGTAAGTCAATTGCTTCAAGTCTAGACAAACATTTTAAAAAAACTCAATTTATTTATCACAATTAATATGTAATTATTTATGGATGGATATAAACAGTCGCAACGAAAGAATCGAATCCAACCCCGTGCTGTTTAGAGTTCAACCCAGTAATAAAGAATCCTTTAGTCCCAAAAAAATTTATATTGTTGGCTCCGGCGTAATTGAAAATAGTTATCGGCCAATCGTCAAAACCATAAACGAAAATCCATTAGTCCAAACGCCAAGGGATGGCATTTTCAATTTAGATAACAATCAAGTAATACACTGGCTTGCGAATTACTTGTTCGCATTTAAAGCAGCTCGAGATCAGTTTTTAAGAGAAACTTACTCGGGAAATCATAAAAGTATTACATTCTATTCGGGACTTATAAACGGATTCTATGAAATCCGAGAAAGTTTAGGGGGAAACTATATTAATGCTCAGAAAAATAGCGAAATTAAGCTGAGAAGTGAATTTAAGAAATTATTTGATGGTATTGACTGGACAAATTCAGCTTTGGTGACAACCAATTGGGACGAAGTAATTTGGAGCGACTTTAGTTATAAAAATGTAATTCAATTGCATGGGAGAAGTAGCTTTCCAGAATCTATGATATTCCCAACTGAATTTTCTCTTGATGAATCGATAATTGGTTTAACCCGAGATTCCTTTTCACCTACACAAATTCAAAAATCATTAGAATACTTTTTACAGAATGGCAAATCGAAGAAAGACTTTCTAGATGTTTTCCAAAGAACAATTCGGTCAACAAGCACTGAGCTTGCCGTAAGAAACTCTCACGGATTATTTTTAGAATGGCTCGGGAACGCAGAGGAAATTGTTTTTTGTGGAATTGCTTTAAATATTTACGACTCGGAAGTAAATTCGTTTATAACCGCAAGACAAAACGCAGTTCCTTTCAAGACGGTAAAAAACTACAATACTGATCCTAAAACTCGTCAAATTATTGCTTCGATGACATATAAAAAAGCAGAAGAAATTGAACAGTGTCCGGATTCGATTTTAGCGAAGATATTAGTCAAATTAAAACAAATGTTTTTAAATTAAAGGGGTAATATCCTTCTATTTATGGGTATAAAATAAGATTTGATCTTACATTTCGCGTAAGTGCTTTTGATTTCATCGGACAACTGGCAATAATGGCACTTATAGAAACAACGGACGAGGACTGACAGTACGGAGTTATTTCAGTTTCGATGCGATCAGGCCAGGTGAGCATTGATGACCGCTAGGGCACACCGCAGGACATTGGGTTTAGGACAAAATCGGAGTTTTAATTTCTAGAAAAACAGATATGCTTACTTTGAATGAAAATAATAATTAACCGTATCTTCAAGATGATTTTGATTGTGAGTTTAACAAACTGTTCCACAATTGAAAATCGTAGCAAGCCACCACCGATAGAATATTTTAAAGAGAATTATGAAAGCGTCTACAAAGACTTGGTTAAAACGAATAGCTTTTCTTTCATCTATAAAGGTGAAAAGTATAATTTTAATTTGGCACTGACTTATCTAGATCAAGGCCCCCAGGAATACTATTTAGGCTATAAAAATGGAAATTTGGCTTACGTGATACCCGCAAAAGAAATTTCCTTATTAAAAGATATTTTTGAATCAAAAATTCCGCTCTACGCTAAAACCCGAAGTATTATTGCCAAATTGAATGAACTAAATTTAGCACCAGTCTACAGCGTTGCTTATAAGATCAAACCAAAAAATTCGGTTCCGTACGATTTGACAGTCGATACGCTTAATTTTGTCGTATATGGATCTATCGCTATGATAGGAATTCCATGGATTATTGGCGGCTATGCTGAACATCTCTCGAAGGAAAAAACACAAAGTAAACTGAATCAAGTCAGGGTGGGTATGTCTTATGAAGAGGTAAATAAAATCATACCTGATCGACTCGATCGAAAGATGATTGACCATTACAATGTGGAAATTTTCACCTCCGATGAAGCACACTGGTATACGAATGCGCTTCTGATCTTTGAAGACAATGTTCTAGTTGGAATAATAAGAAGTGTAACTACAAAACCTATTTCAGACTACTACAAAAAATTATAAATTTAAGTGTTCTAGTTATGCCACGTTCTGGCTGCTTTAATAAACTTCACTGCTTAGCTTTCTTGAACCCGACTATTTTTTGATGGCCATCGAGCAATCTTAATAAAATTTGTAATGGCACTTCTTTGATAGAAGGACGGGGTCTGGCCGTGCGGGGCTATTTCGCTTCGAGCAGCGGTCAGAAAAGTTCAGGAATGGTGACCTTAAAATCGTTTTAAGCATTCCGTTCTGTGGAGCCGAGAATTTCAAACCACATATTTCGATTTCACTAGGTTTTAATTGTAGATCTAAAGTTTAGTATGGTAGCCCTAAAATCTATGAGATTGTTTTCTTTAATTTTTATAATTTTGTTTTCGTATCACGCGCATTCATCCAGTTTGCCTTTATTTAATTTTTATTCTCCATTTCATGGCTCACGATTCATAGTTCCGTTGACAGAAAATCCACGTACCTCAATCATAATCCTTCACGGAAGCGAGGGTGGCTCGGAGCATTTTCTTGATTCCGAGGCGATAAGTTTAGCACAGAAGGGATATTCAGTCTTACTCTATTGTTATTTCGATTGTAACAGGGGAAGTGGACTACGCCAGACTTTAAAAAACGTCGAAGTTTCAAATATTTTGAAAGCTGTAGAATGGTTAAAGTTTCAATATCAGAGTAACAAGAAAGTAATTGTATATGGTTTCTCCCGAGGTGCCGAACTTTCGCTAATTGTGGGTAGCTTAAGCTCATTAAATGGTATTTCAATTGATGCTCTGATTGCCCATTCACCAAGTGATGTCTATAACGGACCCTGGAATTGGAATTGGGTCGATCCAAAATGCTGGAGATGCAAAATCGGAACTGGACAATGTCATCCTGGATCGCCAAAATCGGATTTTATATGGAATCATAAATGTGGACCTGATGATCCCAATAAAATGGATCTTAGTAAAAGTGCATGGCAATTATTTAATAAAAATTTTCTTGCAAGGACGCAAATTAAAATTGAAACCTATAGAGGTCATATTCTTATTACAGTTGGCAATAAAGATGAAGTTTGGCCTGTTGAACAAACAAAAAGAATTGAAAATAGGCTAAAGTCGTCTAGTAAAACCGTAGAAATTCATTATTTCCCAAATGATGGTCACGTCTTTAAAGGAAAGAGCGAATTAATAAGACGCCAGCTAGTACTGGATTTTTTATCTCGTGTAAATTAACCCCTACCTATATTGGCGCTGTGAGGTCACTGCATCTTAGCTATCGTGGCTAGACTTTTTCAAAAGTAATTCCGAAGGTCCGTTCAAAAATCGAAGCGATAGAATGGCCATTTTTTTAACAGCGCTCTAACAACGAAACTGAGAATGGCACTTAATTCAAAGCCAGGAGGGGTCTTGCAGTTCGCCGTTGTTTGGTGTCAGGTCCGGCCGGGTTTAATGGGCGTTTCGCATCGCTTTGGCCCACTACAAGCCTTGGGTTTTGAGCTGCCATAAAGTGTCACTTCGTTCAAAATCTAACAGAAGAATTCTGAATTTATTCTGGTATAATGGATCTCAACTTTGTCTCATGGAAAATTTGAAAAATGATAGTACAGAAACTTTTCACCTTTATATTATATATCTTATTTTTACCGATATTATCTTTTGGAGAAAATATCAGCAGGAACTATCAACTTTACGATGGTATCCCGTTGGTGAACTGTGCGTTCGATGGCGACAAGGTCTTTCAAGCCTGCCTAGTAGATACAGGCTCTTATAGCTCACGGTTACCACCTGAGTTGTTTCACAAATCGAAAAAATATGCAGGCGGAGAAGTGAACCATACTTTTACTGCTTCTGGTGCCATTAGTAGATGTCAGGCTTTAAATTTGTCCTCGCTAGAGATCGACGATTTGGCTTTAAATCCGACCTTAGTTGATAAATGCGATGGTAGTCCTCGTGGAATTATTGGAATTAATGCATTTGATGGTAGCGCTTGGAATTTCAACTTGAAAGCAGGCCTCATACAAAAAAGCCCAGATGATCTAATAAGATCGAGATCCTTAGTTAGGGATTCAAACGGTTACGCTTACGTTCCAATTAAAATCGATGGTATTCATGTTAATGCACTTTTCGACACAGGCATCACATTAGGCGGCGCCGTAGATCCTATTTTTGTAAAAGAAAATCCGAATTTATTCCGCTTTGAGCGAAAAGTGAATGCTCAGGATCCGTCTGGCACAATTGCCTCATACAACGTGTACACAATGAAAACGGTTGATTTTGGGGAAGGACATATATTGAAGTCCGTCGAGGTTTTAGTATTGGAGCAGCCCTTGATGTGGAAAGTATTTAACTCATCTGGAGCGCCAATTTTGCTAGGAATGGAAAGTCTTCGCCATTTCGATTGGCATATCGATTTAAAAAATAATTTGTGGCGCATAAAATAGCTGACAAGTAAAACCCTACCTTAATCGGCGTTGATAAATCAGCGCCTCTCAGCTTTTATGACCAGATTTTTTCAGAATAACTCAAATACGCTGGCAGAAAATCAAAACGAAATATTGGCCAATATTTAACATACCATAAAGAGAACCCTTTAAGTGATTGTTTCCGTTAAAGTCCAGTCACAACAGCTCATTAAATGAAAGCTACTCCAAAAAAACTCGGGGGTTTTGACACGTTTAGGTTTGTTCGTTTTCGGTATCTCCCAGAAGATTATTTACCTAACTTCGCGACTACTACTGGTGTCTTGCAATGGTGTTATGGGAGCGGAAGTTCGGTTTCTGAATTTATCTAGGGCTACACAAGCTGCGCTTCCAAAGCTTCCTTTTTCTTTTGGACGCACATTGCACCGCCGTGCTGAAAACTCAGCACCAAGTTCGTGATATTTTTTGGTTTGTAAAAAATCTGCGCTATAGGAACTTAGTTTTTCCTGAGCCTTTATGCAATCAACGTAAGCGCCGCACTGATATTTAATATATAGCAAGTTTTATAATTAAATAATATTTAATAGTATTTAAATTATAATGAAGTAATATTGAATCATGTGGAATTTGTATCATTTAAAATATTTTTCTGATGCGGCTCGAAAGCTGAGTATCACTGAATCGGCTAAAATTAACAGAGTCAGTGTTTCGGCGGTGAGCCAGAGTATCCGAATGCTTGAATCGCAACTGGGTACAAATCTCTTGGAACATCGTAAAAAGGATTTTTATCTAACTCCAGCAGGTAGACTCCTTCTTGCTGAAGGCACTGATTTATTAGACAGGGCCGAGCGATTGAAAAAAACCGTCAGTCAAACAGAACAATTGCTCAGCGGCAACCTCCGGATTGCTTGTTCCAATGCTGTAGCGCAAACCATACTTCCTGGACTACTCCTAAGGTTAAAAAAAGAGTCTCCCGGGATTAGACCAATATTGTTTTTGGGAAATGCACGTAGAACTCGGGAAATGATGTTAAATCGAGAAATTGACGTGGCGTTGGCCGTTCACGAACCGCCACTTGCCGAGTTTGAACACGCAGAAGTTTTAAAAGGGAATTTCGTTTTTGCTCAGAAAAGGAAAGGTTTACCTAAGCTTCCGTTTGACGGATTGGGTTTTATTACAGGCGATGTGGGTCGCGAGATCGACAAGTTTAAAGTTGAATTTCGCCAGCGGTGGAAAAAAGATCCTGATATTCAGATTGAAGTGCAGAGTTGGATGGCCGCAATTTCGTTAACATTGGCGGGCTTCGGCGCGGCTTTGGTTCCAGATTTTTTGATTAAAAACAACAATGAATTAGTCACTTTAAAATCACCGCTGGGCAAAACATCCTACCAGTTAAACTTATATTATCGTAAAGCCAATAATTTGTCGCCGGCCGCTGAGCAGTTTGCACAAATCTGTAAGCAGGCGTTTAGCGATATCAAACGGTGATTTCAGCTTTGAGTTTTTGAATCTTGCGGGCCTGCTCAATGTTGTTGCCGTGGTTTTAAGATCCTGTATAGTATTAACTTTTAAAAATGTTCTTCAGAACGTTTCCCGTAGGGAACGTGCTAACCAAGTTCACACCAAACTGCTGAGCCACCGTACGCCAAATAGTTTCTGGGTAAATGTAATCAAAGCAACTGTTGGGCGTACATGTACCTATAGAATCAATTGTAATGCCGGACATTTCGGCTTTGGTCATTGCCTTTTGAGTTTTGAAATTAAATGGCTTTGCGTGGAATAAACTGCCGCTGATACCATAGCTGGCTTTTATTTCTGATAGTTTATAAATTTGGGATTCACCAATAATTTGTCCGCCTTTAACATTGCCGCCAAGTAAAATGCAGGAATTATTGTATTGATTGTGCCCGGTGCCGTCGAATCCGTCGGGGCTGGCCGTGCGCGCAAATTCGCTGGTCATCACAATTGTAGTTACATCAAAAAGGCTTTTGTTGGCAGAATCCAGTTTGTACGGAGTTTCTTTCATGAATTTGATTAACTTCGCTACGTGTTCAAACCCAGCACTCAAATTTTTGATGTGGTTAACCTTGTGACTGCTATGCGTGTCGAGTGAACCATCGCTTGTAATGTCGACTTGGGCCATTTTTAAAAATCCGGAACCAAGACCAGCTAATGCCAATGACGCTTGAGCCATCCCTGTATTGGTAGACGAGGCTACGGCGTTTACTTTTTCAACGAGTTTGTTTAATACCGCGATCGTATCTTTTTCTTTACGCTTTTGCGCTAGGATATTTTTTTGGAATGAGGCCGCCGGAGTATCGTCATCTAAAACGGTTTCATAGGGATCATCGGCCGATTCAGAATATGAATTTAGGTTTTTAGTCGATACTTTTTCTCCGTAATTTCCATCACGCAAGGTTTCGTATTCCATATGATAGCCAATGCGGTAGGTTGGCTTTTGCATCGCTTGGGCCAACGCAAACGGGAAGAATGTTGTACTTGATGTCACATTTCCAGAAGACATGTATTCACGATTCGTTTCGTGGGCACTGGACTGCAAGTTCATCATCACGCCATTGATGATGCACAGATCATCCAAATAGCCCGATAATGGTTCCATACACACGCCAAGCTGGCCATTTTTATACTGCTTAACAGCGGCGCGTTCATCGAATGCTAGAAATTCAGCGGTCGAGAAGGCAGCGGTGTTTAAATATTCTTTCGAGCGAGCATCGGTCATCAGCAACGTATCCCAGGCTCCGTTAAATCGCAAAACCAGAAGCAATTTATCAGAGTCTGCTTCTTGCGCAAATACCGACGAAGGTAACATCGAGCTTACAGAATAAACTAATCCTGCGTTGACGGCGGCTTGAATAAATTGTCGTCTGTCCATTTTAATCATGTGCAACCACCTAGTAAACCAAGAATGAGTTTGAGTTAAAGATATAATATAGAGAAAAATAAGAAGCCGAGATCACATCGCCGTTGCCATCTTTGGCGGCCACGCGATTGACTGATTTTAGGATACTTTGATCTAAGTCCATTTCCGCAGCTACGTGATTCTGATTAGGTCCCAAAATAAACAAGATTTGATCTTGAATGATACTTAATTTTTGTTCTTCTTTAAGATCACTCCATTTCATTTTTGTGATCAAAGTGAATACGTTTTCCGTTGGATTGGCGGCAGCAAGCGCTGTTGCTAATCGTGTGAATCCAGGGAATCGCAATCTCATAGCTAGATCTGCATTTTTAAATACGGCGTCACCAGCGGCAACCATTTGCTCGCCATTTTTAACGTTTGTTTTTGATTGATTTAACAATTTGATAACACATTTACGATAAATTTCGCGGTAGGCGTTGTCAGGTTGATCGGAAATAGGTAGGGCCGTGTAAAGATCGATATGGCCTAATACATATTTTTTGTTAATGATGTCTGAAAAACAATTGTCAGTCGTAAGCATATTTCCGTAGATTTTCACGGGCACTGTTTTAAGGATTTCACTATAAGTTAATACACGCTGCCATGTTGATCGTAATGTAGGTTCAAGTTGGCCGGGCTGATTTATTGATGACATCAACGCCGCCGGAGCCGGTGAAAGAATTTTATTCTTTTGGGCTTCGTTTATAGTATCGACGCCATTTTCATCTTTGGCGCCTTCAGCAATCCATTTGATTAATGTTTTGCGCTCTAGCTCAGAAATTTTCCAGCCGGCATCTTTAGTTGGCATCTTGATGCCTTTTTGATCGCCTAAGATGTTTGTTAATTTCACGACGCTTCTAAGGATTTCAAAATGATCGGCCCACTTTTCAGCGTCGGTCGTTCTGCTTAAGTTAAACGGGGTTTCAAGTAGGGACGGAATAGCTGGATCCGACTTGTGGCAACCATGACACTTTTGGAAAATCGGGCGAACGTTATTGAATTGCTTAGGCTCTGACAGGAATGAATCCGACGTATACGATTTTAAACCAGCTAAGTATTTGATTATTTCTAAAGGCTTTGATTCATTTGCGACATAAACTTTCTCTAAGTCTGCGCGGTGTTTTGGGCTTAAGGGAACATCATTACCCACATACCAATTCCAAAATTTTTCACTTTGACAACGGATATATTGAGGCTGTTTTGAAATCACTGCTGGCAAGTCGTCTATCGTAGGAACAGTGATCGTGATAGATTTTCCGGCGTAGTCGTCATAAACGAAATTAAACGGGACGGGTTTACTGTCGGTCGAAGATAATCGTTTAAATTTTTTATTGTAAACAGATTCCATAGGGTCAAGTTTGCTATGACATCCCAGACACTGAGGCTGAACGTGTTGTTTAGCTTTCATCGCATCCACCGAAACAGGCGTGACTACGGCCAGAGGTGGCGGTGGTGTTGACTCGGTGCCAGAAGCAGGACTACTAGCCGCCTGGGCTATATGAATTATTTTAAATGCTTCTTGGCTTTTTGAACCTGGTCCGGGTAGGGCAACCTGTTGCATATCATCGCAAAGATAAATTCGGAAAAAAGCAGCGGCCTTGCTATAGATTGTTTTTTGGTAGCGAGCAGTAACATTAGCGTGACTGAAAATAAGCTGAGGAAGATCGACATCGGTTTTTACAGCGCTTGAATTCGAATCTGTTGTTGGCTTTATGTAAACAGACGACGTCACTTTGGCTATGAATGCTTCAGGATCAGGAATTTGTTTTAAGTGATTAATTAGTTCTGCATGTCGCGGCGATGTTGTGGTCAGAGCACCTTGGAATATCAGCAATGATAATTTTTTATCTAATGCTGAATTTCTGAAATACGGCATCGGCGTTGTAGAACTGGCAAACATCGTATTTCGCTCGGCATCTGTTAGCATCGCGAACGACGCATCGAATTCGTTCATCAACGCAAGTACATCAGCATCGGTATCAAATTTTTTACCTTTAGCTAGAGCGTCTTGCTTGAAGTTTTCAATTTTTTTAGCACCATAGTAGGAAAAATTAGAGCTGAGCTGCTGTAGTACATTGGCCAGTTTTAGCGTCTTTAGAAAACTCGTTGAAATTAAAACGTCATTCCACGAATCGCCATTCAACAATGAGGTTTGAATGCCTTTGATAAGCGATGTGTCCGATGTAGAGGCGTCAGGATATTTTAACGATAGATCAGAATCGACGTGTTCGGATTTGGCTTTGCCTAAGTCGTCACCGGCATTTTCCATGCGCCAATCTTCGAAAATTTTCTCTGCTAATTTGGACGCTGTCCAGGGCGACTTGTAATACTCATCGATTTTTTTCGTGAAGAAAGAAGATAGAGCAGAATCACTAGATTTATTTTTTGCTAACTCAGTGAAATCAGCTTGGCTGGGCGGAAGGCCGCGCATTTGGTAACTTAACTTTCTAAGCTTTGATTCCGGCGTTAGCTCTAGAGAGAACGCGGACGCATGAAATAAGCATAAGCAAACAGCAATAATATACAGCCCGGTTTTTGAACGCACGTGTACTCCGATCCGAGATGTATAAACAACTTTAATACCATGCAGAGGACCTGTTTATTTTCTTTTGACTGTCTAACCATAAAAAAGTGACAATTCTGGCTAGACAGTTTTCCTGAAATTGGCGCTTTATAGTTAACTCATTGCAGTTAAAACGGTCTGAATTGTTAAATACTCTTTATTGTTAGGTATGAGATCTGCATTAATTATTGAAAGTAGCTGCGAGGAGCGTTTGTTGTGAGTTTACTAAGCCGAATTAAATATCTCATCTTCCTAGTAATTCTAGCTTATCTAGCGGCGTGCGGACGCAATTTCAAAACATTAGATCCTCAGACAGCAAAGGCGTTAGAAACACCGCCAGCATCGGCTGATGCTGCGGACCCTGCTAGTCCCAGTTCGTCCGGTACAAAAAAAGAAACCGCGGCCGCTGTTTCTGAAATGTGGGTTCAAGACATTCCCAATAAGTACGATGATGTCGGTGATTTTTTTCGTATCAAAGAAGTTCCTGGATTAAAGAAAGAACAAGTCATCGACACTATGCCGATGGGTCAAAATTCTGGCAAAACACTTAAACTAATTCGTGGAAAACTCAGACTCAGCAAAGTATCCCATCATTTTGATTCCGTAGCGAATCAACTCGAAGTCAAAGGGGACGTCGTTTTCAATGACGGCAATCCATTTGAATTTGTTCTGCGTGGACCTATTGCGAGCGGAGAAATTCCTTTAAACATCGTGGACGCAAAATCACCGATCAAAGATTTGTTTCGCGCCAAAGCCGTGTGCTCTACTAGCGCATCAGCTGCCGATGATGGCAGTAAGCCAGAAAATACAGAAGACTTCTGTCGTCGTTTAACGATCGATTTTTACTATCGTCATCAAGATACGTTCTATACGGATCAGTTAATCTCTAAAGATATTCTCTACAGCGAAATTAAAAAGTCAGACAATGCGCCGAGCGCGATTCCCGATCCTATTTTTGAAAATGTTCCGGATGAAGAATTGTCTGACTACGAAAAAGCTCAGAAAAAGGGTTTGATCGAGGGTGTGTCTGATCCAAGCTCTATGGATGAGTTACCGTACTATTTTACAGAACCAAGCATCGATGACGTCGCCACATTATACCCTGATGTGAGTAAAGAAGTTGAAGAACAGAAAAAATCGTTTTTCAAAACTCAAAAGAAAATCAAAGCGGTTCCTAAATTAACAGGTGAAGAAAAAATTCCTGAAAAAGACGGGCAGCAACCACCGCCTATGCCTGATTTTGATGATTCAAAACCAACAACGACACCGCAAGGAACGCCAGGGTCAACACCGACGCCAGCTCCTAAACCAGGGACACCGACTCCAACGCCAACTCCGGCCCCAAAGCCGGGGACACCAACACCTGCGCCAAAACCGGGAACTCAAACGCCGGCGCCTAAGCCGACGCCAACTCCGGCCCCAAAACCGGGAACGCCAACGCCAACCCCTGCGCCTAAACCAGGAACTCAAACGCCGGCTCCTAAGCCGACGCCAACTCCGGCGCCTAAACCGCCAAGCACTCAGCCGGCGGATGGTTCGCGCCCAGTGGATCAAGCATGGGGCACACCTAATGCCGGTCGCTGGATGGCTGACATCAAGAAAATGTTATATTTGACTCAGTCGAATAGTATCTTGGAAGCGGCTCAGAAATTGGGACCGAATGCGGGTTTCCAAGTCTTGTGGCCTACCAAGAAACGTCATTACGGAACCTATGACATGGTCGAAATGGTCGTAAATATTGGTGAATGGTTACGTGAAAATGTAAGTGATGTGATTTTAACTGTTGCGGATACGGCAGCCATCACTGGTGGTCGTATTGGTAACCATGCGAGTCACAAGACCGGCATGGATATCGACTTAGCTTATTTAACTCGCAATCCAAAACTGGTCATGAATCGTATCGACATTCCCAATAAAGGTGGCTACACGCACAGTGATTTCTTGGCAGCCGAACAATGGCGCTTAATTAAAGCTGTTCATGAGTTTTCACCAATCGAAGTGATTTATGTAAACCGCAATGTGAAGAATGAAATGTGTAAACAAGCTCTAAAAGCTGGTGATTTGCCTTCTAAAACGGATACGGCCTCGCCAGCGGCTAAGATTTTGACCAAATTAATCGTTGAAGACGATGCTCATGGTAATCACTGGCATGCTCGTTTGGACTGCAATGTGCTTAAAGCCTTGAAGTTACAGACGAAATGTATCGTTCACCCTCAGGCCTATGTCGGCCCTGAGTGCAAAAACGTAAAGCTGTAAACCCTTCATTTTCCTGAAATAAATCCTGGACAATCCAAGTCATGTTTACTAGAAACAGGGATCACCAATCAGGCTCAAAAGATCGTTTTTGTTTTAAAAACGACGCCTCGTTTGAGAAAGGTATACAATGAAACAGAAGACACACTCTGGAGCTAAGAAACGCATGCGTCTTACTCCAAGCGGTAAAGTGAAACGTAAACAAGTTGGTATGCGCCACTTGAACTCTCACATGAAATCAAAAACAAAGAGACATTTAGGCGACGTGGTTTTTGTCCATTCAGCTAACATGTACCAAACAAGCCGAACATTGGTATTCTAAGGAGCCGACATGCCACGCGTAAAATCAGGTAAGACAAATAAAGCAAGAC
>CAZCHT010000079.1:0-20562 GCA_964498705.1 uncultured Bdellovibrio sp.
GGACTCTGAAAAGGAAGATCCCCGAACTCATCCAGAAACCAAGCGAAAGAAAAAGAAAGATCGACGGGTTTCAAAAAAACCGGGGTTTTAAAGAAAACTACAGAACAATCACTTGCCCCACTTAGCACTTGCCCAATCGATAGTAAAATCTTTATCCACCAATCCACCGATGGGTCCAATTCGTACAGCGATGTTCTTCTCCTGTGGATGTTGTAGGTAATAATAATTCGCTGATCCCATAGTTGGTGTCGTCCAGAAATATAGAATTCCTCTTGGCAAGGTCATTTGCCTTGGCACTCCGATATCGTGGCGAATTTTTCCAGCGTCCTCTTTATAGCCCAATTCTACGATATCATGCTTCAGTGTTTCTTCGCCTTGAAAATCGGTCAGCAGCATTGCTGGCACCTTGTGAATCGGTTCGGATTTGAATTGTGGTGTTGAGAAATTTAGGATGGCTGAATCGGCGCCCCTCGGCTCAACGTCGTTGAATTTAACATCGGCTGGTGCTGATTTGCTTTTTGTGATTTTTAAATCTAGTTTTACATTTGTGAAACTGAGTTTGATTTCTTTTTCGCCCACTTTTGATTTCGCCTTGCTTGATTTTTTATGTGTTTTTGATTTCTTGCTATCTTTTGACGATGTTTTTGCTGAGCCGTAGCTCGGAGACACTAGCAATCCAAGTACGCACAAACTTATCAGCCATTTTTTTGAAACAATCCCCATTAACAACCTTTCATTATCTAATTTCAAAATCGAAATACTTATCTTTAAATGGCTCGTTCTTTAGCGTGAAATGCCACCATTCTTTAGGGTAATGACTAAAGCCATTTTTTTCCATCACATTTTTCAATACCATTCGATTTTTCTTTGCGCCCTCTGAAATCTTACCATTATCTGTGTTAGACATCTCACTGAAACAATCTACCATTGTTCCCATGTCGAGCTGCCCCGTTTTTAGTATATCGGTCTGGTAGCGACAATCTACCGGTTTTTCTTTGTATTTCAATATTTCTGACTCACTAGGAAGTACTTTCGGCTTCTTTATCAATGTTAAATCCACTGTGCTGCCTCGAGTGTGACCGGATTTTTCAGCAATATACCCGCGCTCTATCAATAAATTTTTTGGCTCTTCTGGATAGAAAATCTCTTTCATTTTTAGGTCGGTCAGGTCTTGCGACCATTTCATAAATTCGCTGACGGCTCGTTGCGGTCGGTAGCAATCGATCATTAACAGTGATAATCCTTTTCTCATCAATTGGACTTGTACCTTTACCAGCGCTTCCGCCGCTGGCTTTGTCAAATAGCAACGGTTAGCAAAATACCCCGTCACTACTCGTCCCATAAAATTCCATTCAGAATTGTAGCGCAGTTCGATAGGTATTGTTTTATCTAACGTACTCAAATCAACAAATCCCTCTGGTAACGTATCGGCCCGAGCCCCACTAAGCCCAATGGCAGCAGCAACCAATACACTCTTTAGCAGTTTCATTTTTTACCTACCTTTTCGAACTCTTTACCTAGTACATCTTTTGCTACGGCGATCGGATTCATCAGGCTCAGCAAATTACGATTAGTAATGACGTCGATATCTTTAGACTCAACTACTATATTACCGATAGCAGTACCTAGGCGATACTCATTCAAGCTTGAATCTTTATAAACCACTCCTTCTAACTTTAGCTTTTTATCAGCTACGTCCTTTTTGATATCCGCCATACAAAAATACACATTTTTGTTTTTATCAGGGATTCGAGTTTGAAACAGTGGCGGCGTCTTAGTCCCAAGTTTGGCTTTTCGATAAACAGCCATCTCGTCATCATCCAGCTTAATACGTAATGCCGTTTGAAAATTATGGGGAGCTTGATCATAATAATGAACAGCAAGCACCAAGTTTTTATCTAGCTCAGCCAACAATAGAAAGTTATGAATGGTTTTAGGAACTGCCGCTTTTTTTAAATAGAAATCAGCAGGACATGAACCTTTTGTGGCGATAGCGCCGTCGGTTTGAGGAAACGACTTTCGAGCTGAGGCTTTTTCAACAGGCTCTGTCGCATAGGCGGGAGCATGCGATAATAACGGAACCACTCTATTAGAGTTCTCCTTAATCGCTTTGCGAAACGCTTGCTGTTCAAGATAGCTAGGTAAGTAGCGATAGATCAATAATTCCACATCGTCGCGCTCGATAGTAAAGTGTCCACCCGGGTAAATCGATTTTTCAATTTCAAAGGCACCTTCAAAATCGGCATCTTTCTGCAGCGAAGCTCGAATTGGAAACAACGCATCGAACCCGTCTCCTTTTTTCTTTTGATCGCCAAATATTTTCGGCAAATCTGTAAGGCAAAAGAATGTGCGATCCAATTGTTTTTTAGAATCCAAATCATCATAATAAATCGTCGTCACCGCCGGGGGCAGTTTAGATTCAGCTAAAAGTTTTTTATAAAACTTCATTTCATCGGCATCCAAACGTATGCGCAAAATAAAATGATAATTATGCGGCGGAGTTCCCGAGCGATGATCCGCTAAGATATGACTTTCATCATCTTGCCCTAAAATTAAAAAAGAGTGCGAGCCTAGCCGCGCCGTCTCGCCGGGCAACATATAATTGCCACCACAGTTCTTGCTTGCTTTAGGATGACTGCCATCATGATTGTGAGCATCGTCTTGAGCGTACGAGTCAGAACCATACGAATCTGCACCGTAAGTCGAAAAACAGAACAGCGAAAACATCATCATCAGTTTAAAATATTTCATTAGTTATACCCTCTAACTGGCTGAGAACGATCTACTTTTGGATCACCCGGCGGCAAACCCGTCACCGGACTTGGATGACCATCTAGCCGCATGTTGAAAAGAAAATACGTCGGTACACAGAACCCCACATGTTGTTCATGAGCCTGTTTTATAAATCCACCATCGATATCTTTCGGCGAAGATTTATTAACTCGCTTGCCGTCTTTCTTTGAAAAATAGTGCACCTCTGAAATTTTATGATACTCAGGCAATCGCTGACAAATATAATCTTCACGGCAAAAACGGCCCGCATAGCAAACATCCAGCATCGAGCGCACAACTCTGGATTCTAAACACGAACCCGAATCTCCTGTAGCTGCGCATAAATCAAAACCATTTCCACCCTGATTACCACAAACTTCGACTGGCATTGCATCGTTTTTAACTTTAATTTTAGTTAAATTTTCTTCGTCAACAGAACATGGCCGACTGCTGCGTCCAAGTGGCGCTCCGCTTTGAGGCAACACACACTTGTAGTCTTTATTCATCGACAGTGACCCTTTTAATTTCCACTTATCTTGAAACGCAAACAGGTTATACGCCATAATAGGTCCGCGATCAGATGGCAATTTTCTCTCTTCTAAAATCTCGCCCTTCCAACAGGCACTACCCGCAAACGGCATCGCTGTTTTCACACATTCTCCAAAAAGAACATTTTGTTTATTTGAATCGACCGATTTCTGGCACGTACTATCACTCCTACAGATCGGCGTTACCGAGTATTGTTTTTTATCGAGCAAACACAAACTACCCGTCGTCACCGTTTCAAATTTTGGAATGTCGGTTTCATTCATCCACGCGGCCAGCGGAAAATTGGAATGCGGTCGAAATGTATTTGGCTTTTTTCCTTCAAGAAGTTTATTCACATAGGCCTTACGGCGGATCGATTCTGAAAATGCGTGTGGCGATAGAGGCAACTCTTGTCGATTAAACCCGTGGGAAAATTTATCATCAGCAAATCCCAGCATATGAAAACCCGCCGTACCACCCGATTGATGACACCCCATGCACGTTAAGTTATTCAGACGTTCCACTAAAGCTTCGTGAGATTTAATAAATTTAAGTTTAGAAATGTCGATTGAAGTCAGTAAATCTGTCCTTCCTTCAAACAGACGTGAGTAGGGCTTATTCGCCGACCGCGCCCGGCCTAACGTTGACCATGAAATGGCCTGCTTAGCCAAAAACTGTGGATTAAAATCAACAACCAAAATTCCCTGATCCAAACGCTCTAGATTATTTCCTTTCTTTAAATACTCGACGAATTTTTTTAGCAACTCGGGGTTCTTTTCAATCTCTAAAACATTGGGGGTGTTTTCTAGCTCGATGGGCTCAAGCTGATCCCCCTTCATTTTAAAAATACGAAGCAAATACATCGCCTGACCACCAAAGTCGTGCATATAACCCGAGGTAAATCGCACGGTTTGAAAATTCACTTCAAGTTGTTTGAAAGACGTGTTTTTAAGAACATTTTCTTTCAAGTAGCTCGCAAACTGAACCGAGGATTGCTCCGAATCAACAACCCATTTCTTGGCAAATACCTCACAGGATTCTTTTTTTGGATAACGACGAACAACATTAATAAAGAACGGCAGCGACGAACTCGATTTTGGTGATTGGTAACTGAGTCGGTAAACAAACCGAACCTCGCCGCAGGAGTCGGCGTCAAAATCGACGCGGTCCATTCGATTAACCACAGCAATAAGCTTCATAAAACCAAACTTTGAGTTTAACCAGCGATAATCAAAATGGCGAGGCTCATCCCCATCGTATTCGATCGTGTACGGGTACTGTGAGTTATTGGAAAGGTGCCTGATATAGTACCCACCCTTAATATCCTTTTCTGACCGTTTGCCTCTATCTTCAAAATTGCGAAGCCAACGTACGATGTCTGGGATATCGCCTTGGTTCGGAGGAATCACGTCGGGCAACTGATCTGTTTTCGGATTCACTTCCAGTGGTCGACCTAAAATATCGGCAAAGCTTTGATAAGCGCGTGAGTTTTTATAAAGATCAGCCGTCTGCGATCCCGGCTTTGACCCTCCCAATACTTCGGCCAAGCTAAACCCAGTCTGCTCGAGCGCGTTCAGTACACTTGCGTCTAGGATATTCACCATGGCACTCGGCGCCCCCCCTGCCGGCTGACGCCAATCGATAGACAAAGGAACTGCCGAAGCCCCGTACGCAAAAACCAAAAGCGAAACCAAAAAAGAAATCACAGTCCGCATATCAATCCTTATGGTAAAAATATATGTTCAGTCTTGCAGGCTTCATAAACAATCTCAAGAAATCCCAACAGGGATGCTTAAAAAAGTAGCTATATTGTTTTTCATATTCCTTGTTTTGATGCTAGGGATTTTTTTTCCCCATCCACTAGCATCAATATTCTATTGACGTCGTCAAATGGCAGAATCACAGTATTTATCAGTTCTTTCTTCGAAAATGAAAAAGTAAACAGCACAACACAAGATTACAAATACTCTTCGCTAACTATTGGCCCTACAGTTGAACTTGATCGTAAAGTTAACACTGCATATACTAACTTACGTTTAGATTTCTAATTTTAAAACTTTCTAGTTCTAATTTGGAAGAGGAGCCCTTCCTTTCAGACAACCTATTGCTTTGTATCAAAATTAGACACCTGTTCAAAAATTAAAAGTCATTAACTAAATCCTACATCCTAAGATCATTAGCTTACAGCTCACCCTAGTCTTGCTTGGCGCAGTTTATGTAGTTAGTTAAGTCAGTGGAGTCAGATTTGAAAAAACCCATCGTCTTGCTTTTAATTGCTTTTTTATTTTTACCGAAAGCAAGTTCTATAGAGGTTTCGACCATTGAGGTTTTTGAGACTGAACCTGATATTAGAATATTATCTTTACGTCCCTATTCGCAAAGAGCCTTAGGATTTGCTCAAGTTTATGCAAAATTGTCAGATCAATTGCACCGCTATATCGGCGAGCCCGCAGTGATTACAACATTGGCTTTTGAGTCCCATGTCGTTAAGGACGTATCCCTGAATTTAGAATTTCTAGAAACGGGCTTACACGCAGCCAAAGCCCTACGAGCCACTAAAGAAAAAGATTTTAGCCGACTACGTCCGTTTTTTAAAGATACATTTGAAGTTCTCAAGCACAAAGAAGCCAAAAAAGGAATTTATGCGTATGGCGTTCGTCCGTTCTTTGACAATCCACCGTGGAAGTGGGGATGGCAGCATTTAGATAACACGATTAACGAACTTGAGTCTTTATATGAAAACATGTCTGCGATGAATATGCATATTTTTCGCTATATGACGACGCCTACCGTATCCGCGCTCAGCTACTATTTTAATGCGGTCAGAGACAGGGGCGATTCCTTTGATGGCTGGGTCGATTTCCCAGAGGATCATAATCAGATTTTAAAACGCGCCTTCAGGAGCCTTTACCTTTTAAAAAAATCTTCCAATTTATTTGAGCGCCAACAGCTTTCCTATGAGTTTAGTATTTTAATGATTGCGTTTGAGCAGATCTATGCCCAGCAATACTATGATCAAATTAAGATTCCTCACCAAAAGTTAGCTGGCTCGTTTGCCGTAGATGATCCCATTGGACACTATCAGCTAACCAACAACTCCTGGGCGGACTTTAGAGTTAGATTCTCGTTGCCGCTAAATCAAGCCTTGGAAATGAGGCAGGTGACCGCCGAAATGATTCTAAATAACTCAAGAAGAAAAGGTACAATTCCTGGATACTACTACAACCGAATAACTTCGCCAAATGCACTTTTGATGCTAAAAGCCCCCGATAAAGTTCGAAATTTTCATCCTCAATTTTCAAATAATTCAGTAGAACCACTAGATGCCAAATCATCGGCAATGTATTTATTAGATAAAAATGGCTGTCTAGGTTGCCACAGCCACAAATTAGCCGGAGGCTCCGGAGTGGTTGGGCCAGATTTATCACACATTGGCTCTCGACTCGATCGCCAGTCCCTATTGTCGGCGATTGTAGACCCAAATTCAGAAATTTCAAATTACTGCAGTGGCGGGGCATGCCCGGCTGATGTCATGCCTCAAACCTTTGGAAAAAGTCTTTCAGAAAAGGAACTTCAGAATCTGGTCGACTACTTACTTGATAGCAGATAATCCTATCACTACTTAACTACTTTTAATTTATCCGCGGCCGGAGCTTCTTCTTTTCCAGTGACTTCTAAGCTCTTCAAAGTTTTCTCAACCCAAGGGGCTTTCGCCGTAATTATTTTCACGTCTTCCCCTTGTTTATGACGAATAAATTTTCCCGCTTCAACCAAGAATCCAGTTTTTGATTCGTTAGGCTTATAGGAAACTTTTCCTTCAAACGTACAAATCACATT
Organism: uncultured Bdellovibrio sp.; assembly: GCA_964498705.1. Lineage (GTDB taxonomy): Bacteria > Bdellovibrionota > Bdellovibrionia > Bdellovibrionales > Bdellovibrionaceae > UBA2316. Next base: position 7,138 of record CAZCHT010000079.1, read on the forward strand.
TTCTTTTGCAGCCACATTATGTTCTACATAAAAATCTGTTCCGCGTACACCGGCCACCGAAGTCGGCGTTTTTATATGATAGTATTCTTCTTTTTGATCGTATTTATTTTTAATAGAACTGCGAACGCTGCCTTCTTTAAGATCAAGGATCACCGCTTTTTTCTTTTCGTCTTCGTGTTTGTATTTTTCAAACACAAGTTCAGATTTTTCTCCGACAACAATCACATTGCGATCGACGGTGACTATCTTGGCTGTCGACTCGGGACCGGTTGTTAATTTATCGCCTTCTACCACATCCAGACCAACGGTTGCACTTTTATCGTTTCCGGCTGTTGATTTAACATTTACATTTCCCTTTACCACTAAAACCACACCAAAACGTGAATCGGCTTTAGATTCAAAAAAGAATAAACTTATTCCAACTAAACAAATAGATACCAAATGTCTCATTTTTCCACCTCGAACCTAAAATCTCATTAGAATAAGGTTTGAGTCAATTTTATTACTCTAGAATAAAGCGGAAGAAGGTCGTCACATTGGCGGCATCCGCTAAAGATACAAATAGACTCTTCATCGTAGACGAAACACTGACATAACCCGTCGGGAACGAGTAATTCTGCTTTGAAAACATAATTTTTTTCGTTCCAGCAACCGTTCCGTCACTAACGTAATAGGCATGACCAGTAGCTCCAGCAATTTCAGTCTGAACATGGAAATAGATTTTTCCATCCAGCTCAACCGTTACATCTGTAAATTTCGTATCGCCTGCGCCCGTACTGATATCAACTAGCTGGTACGTACCCGCCTCTGTACCATCCGAACGCCACAACTCTTCGCCGGTAATACCATCATCGGCCGTGAAATAAAATATACCAGTGTTGCTACTATAGTAGTTCATTTCATAGGATATCGGCGTTCCGACAGCAGAACCTATTCCCGGGTTAATTTCTTTGACCAGTGTCGTGCCGGCCACTGTTCCGTCAGAGCGCCACAATTCATTTCCTATCGTAGTGCTAAACCCAATGGCGTAGAAAAAAGTAGGCGTCGCCTTAAGCGGAACTAGGTTAGAGATGGTCGACGGTATTGTCATGTTGACGGTACCAGCACCCGTCCCGTCGGTAACCCAAATTTTACTTCCTGCGCTATCTACAGAATTAAAATAAACCTTGGAATTCAAAGCCACAAAGTTACTTGGGAAGGACGAGTTAACTCCGCCCGTATAAATATCTTTAAGCATCAACGTACCTGCCGACGTTCCGTCGCTAATAAACAGCTCCGTTCCATTCACTCCATTATTACCTCGCAAAATAAAACGGGTACTATCTAACGGCGCAAAATAGTTATAACTACCTGACGAAGTAATTCCGTTCGAAACACCTACATAGGCATCCTTCACCATAGATGTTCCAGCGACCGTCCCATCGGTTACCCATAACTCGACTCCGGCAGCATCAGTTCCTGCCGTAAAATAAACTTTAGTACCCATCAACATAAAACTACCTGGGACAGAGAAAAACCCTTCCTTAAGCAAAATCGTGCCGGCCTCGGTACCATCAGAAATATATATTCCCATGACTCCACCAATACTATTTGCCGAAAAAATTAATTTCTGACCAAACCTAAAGCTATTATCACCATGTAATGCCGTTATATTTAAAAAGTGTTTCAACACGGTAAAATTTAAGGTCTGCGGATCAAGAGCCGCCAAATCAACCCGCACTTTATCACCAATGGTAATAAGTATTTTTCCATTCACTTCGGTGGAAGACGTATCCATTCTAGGTATCGTGTCCGGGTATTTTATAGATGTCTCTTGAAATTCTTGAATTCCACTCGCAGTCAGGAAAAACGTTTTAGTTTGCGTTCCATTAAATGCTTGCAATAAAGCCGCATTAGGTAAAGATCCCAAGTAAGCAATATGACTTGAACAAACACCACTACATAAATCACCAACAAGCGATGTTCCGCCAGAAGTTCCATCAGAAACCCAAAGCTCCAACCCATGAACACCGTCATCCGCAACAAAATAAACTTTATTATTAAATGTAAAAAATGTTTGCGGATTCGAACTACCCGATCCTGGATTAATATCTTTAACTAGCGTGAGCACGTTCGAAGGATTTACAGAGTATAGTTCATCACCCGACGCTCCATTATCGGCTCCAAAAAACAACCGATTATCAGTGGGAGTTAACGCCGAAAACGCATACAGATCATGCGGCCCAGACGAGGCCGCTCCCGAGTTAATATCAGAAACTAGCACCGTCGCGGCCGACGTGCCGTCACTACGATAAATCTCATATCCGCCAGCTAGAGTTTTTGCGCTGAAGAAAAGTAAATTATTAAATGCTGTTAGATTCGTTGGTTGAGAGCCAAAATTAGCTGTCGCCTCTATGTCCTTTACCAAAACCGTGCCTGCTGTTGTGCCATCTGTGCCCCATAGTTCTCGGCCTTGTGTCGCGGTTGCTAACGCGACAAAATAGACTTTACCATTTAGATTCGTGAAATCGGACGGCATTGAAAAACCAATTGCATCCATTTAAAAACAAATGTGGATTCAGCATGGGCGCACCTAAAGTCAGTATGATCAATATTGAACTCTATTCAAAAAGACTGGAAAATAATTTGAAGTATCTTAAGTCAGTTGGTGCTAAAGTTGATGCTTTTGAGATTGGAAATGAATTGGATTGGGTTTGCTTTAATGGTGACATTCCTCTTGGTTCAAAACCGATCGCAACAGGATTGCCTCAGCAATTTTACATTAAATATGGAGATATGCTGAAGCAATCAAAAAGGCTCATTGATATGTATTATCCCGGCAGCAAAGTTTTATCATTTGGAGCAGCTAATCCGGGTCTTTTTGGAGCCGCAGACTCATATGTGCAAGATCCACAGAATATGTTAGCCACTTTAACCTATTTGAACAGTATTAACTATCTTCAATATGTTGATGCTATTGGAATTCATCTTTATCCAGCCTCAACTAACTTAGTAGATATTTTAAAAGCAAAAAATACTATTTCAAACTACTCTAGTGTTTCCAATAGTAATAAACCTATTTGGATTACCGAGTGGGGTTTTTCATTGCCTACACAAACTTCCAGCGCCGTCAGGTACTCAGGCATAAGATCTTTTATTGAATTAGTAAACTCGATGTCAGAAACAGCAATATCAAATATTTTCCTCTATACCTTTTATCTTCCCGGAGATGGCTTTAGTTTTGTTGATAGTTCGGGGAATACAGACGCTTCTATTCGAGTTATCAATCAATACAATAAACTTCTTGGTGCTTTTTAAGGTCAGTTAATGCCGAGCCGGATTCTGTGAAGATCCTGGACCTGGGATGTGACCAGAGCACGTAATGTTTTCCGTCTCCGTGAAGGCCCTTGTGATTTTTCAATGCTGACTTCATCACGACTATCTAGGCTTGTTCGCCTAGTGAAGGTCGCTGGTGAACGAGAAATCTGAAAAAAAGAGTGTGATTAAAAAATAGAACTTTGATATAATAAACATTAAATACATTTATGGGTATACTGAATTGAGATTTTTTTTTACAAAAAGCAAATGCATCCGTTTGATTCATTTTGAGAAATCCCAACAAATTTAATTCAATATTGGGATTGTTCTCTTCCTAGCTACCTGCTGCTTTAGTCTATAGGCAACGAAACCGATAACTAAGTGTGCATTTAATTAGACAAGGTCGATCAAATTCAGGTACTTACCTAATTTTATTTGGCTGCATATTTTTATCTGGGTGCTTTTTGAATTCGCGGATCAGCGGACTGGACAGCAATCAGTTGTTAGATTCCTCAAGTCCGAATGGACCGACAGTGACTTTAACCACGAACGTTAACGAAACATTTGTGAGCGGAGTATTTCAGGCGACAGCTGAATTTTCAGAAACAGTTAGTGGAATGAATTCTTCTGCAGTTCTGGTTAACAATGGAAGTTTATCAAATTTTAAAAGTGTTAGTGGATCTGTCTATACCTTTGATGTAACTCCTACGGCCGAAGGTAATACAATTATCACATTGCCGTCCGGTTTGATTTCTAATTCGGCAGGGGCGACCATGACACTAAGTGCTTCTGTTTCAAAGTATTATGATATCGATCCGATCAAAGCCAATTTTTTAAAAGCTCAATCTGTTTTAACAGAGGGCAATTCATCAATTACTGGGGTTGTCACTTTGTCAGCGCCAAAGCCATATCCCATTTCTTTGGCCTTAGATGTTTTTGGATCGGCCCCTGTTGGGACAGATCATAACATGACAGCCCAAACGATTACTATTCCTGCGTATGCCACTTCAGCAAATTTTAGTTTTAATTTATTTGAAAATGGATTGAACCAGGGAGATCGAAACCTAGGTGTAGCGATCTCATCGATTTCAAAAAGTAAAGTTTCTCTGGGCACGACGCCAATAACAAACTACTTTATTCAAGACAACGACGGCCTCGCTTATAAAAATGTTACCGATGTTGTGATGGGATATGATTTCACCTGCGCCCGATTAAATACGGGTGATGTAAAATGCTGGGGATCTAATTCTTATGGCAGCCTTGGCATTGGAAATACGACTAGCACTAGTACACCCACTTTGATTACTGGATTAAACTTTAATTCAATAACGGCCGGTTCTCATTCAGGGTGCGGAATCACATCCACAAATGTTTTAAAATGTTGGGGAGCAAATTGGTACGGTGAAATTGGCGATGGCAGTTACACGCAACGAAACAGTCCTGCCACTATTGATGGGGGAGTTTTTTATAAAAAAATAGATCTTGGTGGTTCTGCAAATGGCGGCTACACAACGTGTGGAATCACTAGTGCCGATGATCTCAAGTGCTGGGGTGACAACAATTACAGCCAGTATGGAGATGGTCTTGGCACCTATAACTCAAGCCTCACTCCGATAATTGTTCATGCCGGCACAAAGTACAAAGAAATCTCGATTGGTGGCTTATTTGCGTGTGCTATACAGACTAGTGGTGCTTTAGAATGTTGGGGAACCAATTGGAATGGACAGCTTGGAATTGGCACTTATAATGATGCCGATTCTCCGGTAATTGTCGATGCGGGAAATCAGTATGCGATGGTCTCTGCTGGTGGATATCATACCTGTGGGATCACTACGACAGGCGTCCTAAAATGCTGGGGCCTGGGCAAGGCTTTAGGGACTGGGGACACAAATGACAGGCTAACACCAACGGAAATTGATATTGGTACTACTTATGCCTGGGTGGGAGCTGGGGAAGAAAATGCCTGCGCCATCACAACGAGCGGAATTTTAAAATGTTGGGGAAATAATGAGTTCGGTCAGATTGGCGACTTAGGCGTAATGGTATCGCCTACGACAAATCAATTGACTCCTCTTGCGGTAGACACAGGCACAATTTACTCGAAAGTGATGATGCAAAAAGCGTGGGCTGGCGGCAGCAGTCACGTGCACGCATGTGCGGTCACTACGACAGGTTCGTTGAATTGCTGGGGCGACAATTCGTCGAACCAACTGGCATTGAATTTATCGACAAATTTGCCGCAAATCGCCAGTGGCCTTACGTTATCAAGCCTAGTTGCCGATAGTGGCGCGTTCTGTGGCCAAGATTTCTCTTCTGAACTATACTGTTGGGGCACAAATTCAAACTTTGTGTTCAGAGAAAACTCTGCCTCAACACGCGCTCGTCCCTATGCAAGTGGTGGAACAAAATACGCTTCTGTTTCTATCGGAAACAACGTCGGTTGTGGAATAACTTCTTCAGGTGTCTTGCAGTGCTGGGGTTACAATCAGGCTTACGAACTGGCCGATGGAACGACGACCGCCAAGTATAATCCTGTGATTATAGATGCAGGCACTACATACTCGATGGTTTCTGCGAATTTTAATGTTTGCGCAATTACAACATCTGGAGTCTTAAAATGTTGGGGGTACAATGCCTACGGCCAAGTGGGTGATGGTACAACCGTTACTAAAACATCACCTGTTACCATCGACGTGGGAACAAGCTACTCCTATGTATCAACGTCAGGCTACACCACCTGCGCAATCACCACTATTGGCGGAGTCCTAAAATGTTGGGGTTACAACTTGAGTGGTGCACTTGGCAACGGTACGACAACAAATTCCAATACACCTATTATTATAAATTCAGGGACGGCCTACTCTAGCGTAGCGACAACCATACTTAATTCTTGCGGCATCACCACTGTGGGAGCACTGCGATGTTGGGGCAATAATCTGAAGGGCCAAGTTGGAAACGGCTCTACCACCGCGACACTGGTTCCGGTGACTATTGCTGGCACTTATTCTAAGGTTTCCATGGGAAGCCAAATTACCTGTGCATTAAATTCTACCAATGATTTATACTGCTGGGGCAACAATGCTACGGGGGACGTGGGCGATGGCACGCTTGTAAACAAATTAAGTCCGACACTAATCGACGGCGGAACCAAGTACTCGTCAATAATTCCTTCAACTGGTGGTACTTGCGGCTTGACCCAAGCCGGTTTGCTCAAATGCTGGGGAAACCAGTCTGCCCAGGTTTCTGGACTGAGCTCAGCAATTCCTACTTACGTCCGGAACCTACAGCAGTAGCGGGATGTATGACACTGGAATCTAATTAAGTCCTGATTCTGCCGAAAATTATCAGCCAGGAAGATACTTTTTGAGATAGAGAGAATACGTTTTATTTGTCCTAGCCCCGCTGCCCCAAGTAATTTTGATATAAATTTGAAAACCAAGTTTCTGAAAAGATTGATAAATTATTTGATGGCGATATTTCTAAAATAGATTGCGATAAAAATCTTTATATAAGTCATACCAAAATAGGAGATAAAAACTTAAAACTATTTAACTCGCAAGGTCGTCAAATGGGCTATGATGAACAATCACAGTGGCCATTTTCGTTCTATTTGGATGCAAATAATTTAAATGATAGTTTTTTACAAAATCAAATGATCACTCGTTTTTCATGTTTAGTAGAGCCCCAGAACTCTGGCGAGGAAAGTAAACATTGTGCTCAAAAACAAATAGTTTCTTGTTATGATCGAAAAGATTCAGATTGCAGATGGGTTTCTGATGCTGCCAAAGTACGTGTCGGTCATTTGTTAGTTAGTAAATTTTGTTCTTCTACTGGCCAGAAAAATCCAAAAAAAGTAGATCATTTAGGTTTAAAAAAAGTAAAATAATTATAGATACTTACGCAATTAAGATGGTGCCCCGGGCCAGAATCGAACTGGCACGCCCGTTTGACCGAAGCCCAGGATTTTAAGTCCTGTGTGTCTACCAGTTTCACCACCGGGGCGCATGCAATTGCAAAAATGAATCACTAAAAAATCATTTTTCTTGTGGTTTGTCATCAAGAAATATTTAATATCTTCATGCTTTTTAAAAATGCGTTCAAAAAACTCGTCCAATTAAAACTTTTCCTCGTTCCGATCATCTTATTCTTTTGGATTAGCTCTATTTTTGAGCATTTTTTAGTAAAAAAGATAGAGGGCGTGGTCAACAGCAGTGATCCAAGTACTGCGACCTTGATTGGCTATGCTTCGCTTCACCTATTGAACGGAATTATTTTTCCAACGTTGATTACACTCTTAGCACTCAGTTATTTGCGAAATAAAAAAAAGGCAGCGCCTGAGTATCAAATTGAAGGCAGCACGTCGGAACAATTGTTTATCGAGACTTTACGTAGCTGGGGTAAAACAACATGGTGGTTTCTAGCGCTGATCATTCCTGGCATTTATAAATTTATTGCCTACTCGTATGTCCCGATCATTGTATTCCTTGACCCTAACTACGACGAAGGCGTTGTCGATGCACTCGAAGCCTCGGAGGCCCAGTTTCGCAAAAACTGGTTTGCGACCTGTTTCGTCTTTATCGCATTTTACCTTGTATTTCCTATAATGCTTAGCTCTATCCTTGATTCTTATAAGGATTTTAACGAGACTCCTGTGCTGGCTTTGCTCGTCAGTATTTTCAACGGTGGCCTAAGCCTGTTTGCCTTTCTGCTGTTAGCGGAAATTTACATTCAGGATAACGCTAAACCACTTGAAAATTTGACTCACAGCCCGGCCTAGCAATAGAGCCGACGTCTGTCCAAAATCGCAGGGAGTTTTATGGAATTACTTTTTAAATGGCAACAAGTTCGCACGCGTATGAAAGGTCTAACATTTGACGATGTCCTGATCGTTCCATCTAAAACAGACATGCGTTCACGTAAAGATCCATCTTTAAAAACTCAGCTGACTCGAAATTATAGCATTAACCTTCCTATTATCTCTGCCAATATGGACACAGTCACTGAATCCGACATGGCGATTGCAATGGCTCAGTTAGGTGGCCTCGGAATTCTTCACCGCTTCATGACGATTGAAGAACAAATTAAGCATGTACAGTCCATCCGCAAAGCCAATGTTGAACTTATTTCCGCCAGCATTGGCGTGAATGATGATTTCCGCGATCGCGCTAAAAAATTAGTTGAAGCCGGCGTTCAAATTTTAACGATCGACATTGCTCATGGTCACTCGGTGCAAATGCTAGAAACTATGAAATGGTGCAAAGACAACTTTCCTAAAATAGATATCATTGCTGGTAATGTGGCCACTCCCGAAGCGACGGAAGAATTAATCGAAGCCGGCGCTGATGCAATCAAAGTCGGCATCGGTCCTGGTTCTATGTGTACGACTCGTATCATTACAGGTGCCGGCGTTCCGCAACTTACGGCCGTCGCTTTGTGCGCTGAAGTTGGTAAAGACAGAGGTGTTCCTATCATCGCTGATGGCGGTATTAAAACGTCAGGTGATATCGTCAAAGCGTTGTCGGCTGGCGCTAACGTAGTCATGCTGGGAAGCATGTTATCGGGTACAATTGAAACTCCGGGAGAAATCAAACACGGTCGTAAACAATATCGAGGAATGGCTTCGCGTTCAGCGCAAGATTCTTGGCGCGGCGGGGTTCCAGAAGGCATGGCTCCTGAAGGTGAATCAACAACGGTTTCAGTTAAAGGCCACGTAAAAGATGTGATCATGGAACTTTCTGGCGGTATCCGCTCGGGAATGACTTATGTAAACGCATCCACCATCGACGAACTTTGCGAAAAAGCGCGCTTCATCGAAATGTCGACATCAGGAATGAGCGAATCGCGTGCTCATGGTTTAAATAAATAGATGGCACCCATTGGCGTCTTTGACTCTGGCGTCGGCGGCCTGACAGTTTTAAAACATCTGTGTCAGACCTTCCCGGCGCAATCATGGATTTACCTGGGCGATACGGCTCGATTGCCTTATGGAACTAAATCGGGTGTTACTATCCACACGTACACAGAAGAAAATCTACGGTTTTTAAGTCAGTTCAACTGCCAGGCATTTATCATTGCCTGTAATTCAGCATCAGCTCAGTTTCCCGAAAACTCATTTAGCGGACGTCCGGTTTTTAAAGTGATTCAACCGGGCGCCATTCAAGCGTTGCGTGAAACTCGCAATGGAAAAATTGGTATCATTGGAACCAAAGCGACAGTGAATTCAGGCGTGTACGAAAAAGAACTCAGAAGCTTGGGATTCACTGGCGAATTGATCTCGCAAGCCTGCCCCTTGTTTGTTCCACTTGTCGAAGAAGGAATGTTTCACGACCCCGCTACCGATCTAATCATTGATCGTTATCTTCGCCCGATGCGCGACGCTGGCATTGATACGCTGATTATGGGCTGCACCCACTACCCGCTCTTACATCAAGCGTTTCACAATTACTTTGGACCCGGCGTAACACTCGTGAGTTCAGAGATTGAACTCACGCAGCAATTGATTGCCAATGGTTGCGTGCAAACGCAGCCCTACACTCCGGGCCACATCATTCTATACACCACAGACCGCGTAGAGTTTGTAACGGATGTGGCAAAAATGATTTTAATGGGCACGACTCAAACTTTGGAATTTAGAAACTTAGGCGGCCCTAATATTTATGAAGGACAACAATGAAAACTCTAAATATGGCTCTTGTTTTCGTAGCTGCCCTATGTGTAACAATTTGGCCCGAGTTTTCAGTGGCACAATCTCAGAAACAAATAGGCCGCGGTGCCGATCTTATCGGACACTGGAACTTAACATCGGTCACGTGCTACAGCGATCACAAAACCTACTCAAGCAAGGGCTGGATGCTAACGATCGATGCGCACCATTTTTCCAGCGATATCTCTGCTCGTTGTGATTTGAAATACACTTTGAACTATCAGACGAACCAGAATCAACTCTTATTAAAACCCGGCAAGGCCTATCAAGTATGCAATGGCGTGAGTTCGATTATCAATGTCGAGGCAACGCAGATTAGCTTTCAACACGAAGGTCAAAAACTATGGCTGGAACTGAACAACAGCTTTTGCCATAGCCTAGCTCGCTACCAGTTCGAAAAGAGTCTGAAGTAGTTTAACTAAAGTCGCGCGCTTGAGATTTCTAATGCGCGATCTTGCAAGTTATAATCGCTCGACATTGTGGCCGCATAGGCACCGCAATCACGAACTACGATAAAATCGTCTTGTTGCACTTCTGGCAGGTCACGATCTTTACCAAAAAAATCGGCGCTCTCGCAAATAGGACCGACGACATCGTATTTCTTTGTCGATTCCGATGATTTCTTTAATGAGTGAATACTGTGATAGGCTTCGTAAAGCGAAGGTCTGATAAGATGATTCATTCCCGAATCTAAAACAATAAATTCTTTATGAGGCGTTTTCTTTACATACTGCACTTGCGAAATTAAAACACCGCAGTGACCAACGAGCCAGCGACCAGGTTCGGATTGAATTTCAAGTCCAGGAATTTCATTTTTAAGGGCCGTTAGTTCAGAGAAAACGACTTCAGAATAATCTTTAAGCAGTTTACCTTCTGATTCTAAATCTTGTTTTTCGTAATGAATCCCAAGACCACCACCAAAATCAAATCGATGGCATTCCGGGAACTCGGCACGCAGTTTCAAAAACAGAGGTTTTAACTTAGCCAAAGAATCCTTAAGGCTCGAGAACTCGAGCATCTGAGATCCCAGATGCAAAGAAATTCCGCGCACAGAAAGTGATGTTGAAAAACGTTTAGCCATCTCGATCACATCAAGCAATTGTCCGGTATCAATACCAAATTTATTATCCTTCAACCCGGTCGCAATGTACGGATGAGATTGAATGCTAATGTCAGGATTAATTCTAAACACAACGTTCGCTTTCTTACCTAATGTCTTAGACATCTCGCCAATGCGCTCGAGCTCAGGAATACTTTCGACGTTGATTTGATGAATATCGTTACGGATCGCTAGCTCTAATTCTTTTCGAGTTTTTCCTACACCGCTATAAACCAGCTGTTGATAATTAAAACCGCTTTTAACGGCATGTAGAATTTCTCCACCGCTAACAACGTCGATACCGACATTGTTGTCTTTGAATACTTTTATAACATCGGGATGAGAATTGGCTTTTAGGGCATAAAACAGACGAACACCCTTTAAAGCCTCTTGCATTTGTAGTACGCGCCCACGGACAAAATCTAGGTTGTAGAAAAACACGGGACCTTGATAGTTTTTAGTCAATTGGCTCAGTTTATATTCCGTTTTATCGCCTAAAAAGACTAACTCGCCATTTTTATAAACCAAAAACTCTTTTTCCATGAACTGATGACCCCAAAAGTGAAATCAAATTTATTACGAAATACCCTAAAATGCTATTGAGTTTTTAGACGAATCTCATTAATTTACAGGCCAGGATGGATTTACTATGAAAATGGAATTATTTGCTCGCACTCAGAAACAACTTCCCGTTTTTAAATACTCGTTCGGCTCTGATGGTCCTCGCGCCCTTATTATTGGCGGCGTCCACGGAGATGAACCCGAAGGCGTTATCGCGGCTCAAGGTGTGCTTGCGGCTCTGAATGAATCGTTTACCTACAAACTACAAGTCACCGTCATTCCGGAATTTAATCCCGAAGGCATCCTAAATAAAATCCGAATGAACTCGGCTGGAGTAGATTTGAACCGAAACCTGCCAACAAAAGACTGGTCACCCGTTGCGGCCAAAGAACGCTACTTCCCCGGAAAATCGGCGGGCAGCGAGCCTGAAAACAAAGCCTTAGTGCAATTGCTCGACGCTACAAAATTCGATTTGATCATAAGCCTACACTCGTGGAATCCAATGATTAATGTAAATGGCCCATCCTGCGAACCGGAAGCTGAAGTGATTAAGAAACACACGGGTTATTCCATCGAGCCTGATATTGGCTACCCAACTCCGGGAAGTTTAGGTACGTATTCAGGTAAAGAGCGAAATATCTCGACGATCACTTATGAAATCGAGCGCGATATTGATTTCCACGAAATTCACAAAATTCACGTGCCGAGTTTACTCGATTGCTTAAAACAAACTGAAAAAAGGAAGCATTCATGATCTTAGAACATGTTATTCAAAAAATTGACAAAGACTTAAAAGACGGAATGAACATCAATGATCTTTCTACTGAAGACACATCAGCAATCAAAGAAGTCATTCAATTGCTCGATCATGGTAAGTTGCGAGTGGCAGAAAAAATCCCCGGACAAACCGGACCTAAAAGCTGGAAAACTAACGAGTGGGTAAAAAAAGCGATCCTTCAATACTTCCGGATTCAAAAAATGCAATTGATGGAGACAAACGATTTTAATTACTTTGATAAAATTGCACCAAAGAAATGGACAGGAAATGAAGGCGTACGTGTAGTTCCACCAGCGATCGCTCGTTATGGCTCATTCCTAAACACAGGCTGCATCATGATGCCATCGTATGTAAACATCGGCGCGTATGTTGATTCAGGCACCATGGTCGACACCTGGGCCACAGTGGGTTCCTGCGGCCAAATCGGCAAGAACGTCCACCTATCTGGCGGCGTCGGCATCGGCGGTGTTTTAGAGCCGACACAAGCTCAACCGGTTATCATCGAAGACAACGTCTTCGTGGGCTCTCGCTGCATATTAGTTGAAGGCGTATTCATCGAAGAAGGCGCCGTCATCGGCGCTGGCGTGACAATCACATCAAGCACTAAAATCCTAGACGTTTCACAATCTGAAGTAAAAGAATACAAAGGCTACGTCCCTAAAAATTCAGTAGTTATCCCAGGAACCATTAACAAAAAATTCCCAGCTGGCGACTACGGCGTAAACTGCGCCCTGATCATAGGTCAGCGTAAAGCGAGCACAGATTTGAAAACATCGCTGAACGATACATTACGAGATTTTCAGATTTCGGTTTAGTTACAAAGCTGCGGCTAGGCACCCCCGGTGTGGGTATTTTTTTTTCGAGTGACGATCCGTCTGCTGAAGTTTCAATTCAAGCTCGGTCTTCCTTTTCTAAAATCTTTCTTTTTAAACACATGAAAAAAACGAGTTCCACAGACAGGCGTTCAGCGCCGGCGAGGACTGCCGA
>CAZCHT010000080.1:0-20364 GCA_964498705.1 uncultured Bdellovibrio sp.
GATCTCAACCAGCGGGGTTCATATGAAAGAAAAGTCGATTCTGACCATCAGAGCGAGCAATCTATCAATTAAAAAAGAAGTATCAGGCAATGTCGATGATGTCTGCCAGAGAGTCACTGAAGCTATTAAACCCATTGGCTTTGGCATTCTTACCAGAATCGATTTTGATCAAAAAATTAATGAAAAGTTGAATGTAAAAATCAATCGATCTGTGATTCTTGGAGCCTGTAATCCAAAATTGGCGCTTGAAGCCTATCGACAAAATACAGACGTCGCGCTTCTAATCCCATGTAACATTGTGGTCAGGGAAATCGAAGCCGGAAAAGTCATCGTCGAAGCTATGCGTCCGACGATGATGCTGGAATTCCTAGAGGGCATCGAGAAAAGTGAATCGATTCTCAAAGCAGAAAGCGATCTCCAAAACGTTATTCTCAATCTTTAGACTGGAGGAATTTATGATGGAAAAAACATATTCGGTCTGTGATAACTGTGGACAAATAAATCGAGTCGATTTGAGCTCTAGCAAAGCAGCCATTTGTGGAGCATGCAAGGCCGAATTGCCGGTACATGGCGCGCTCGTCGATGGACATGACAATTCTTTCGAAAAACTTGTCGCCAAATCTCCGCTTCCCGTCGTCGTCGATGTTTGGGCACAGTGGTGTGGTCCATGCCGTTCCTTCGCCCCAACTTTTAAGGACGCAAGCGAGAAATTCGCCGGAAAAGCCGTGTTCGTAAAACTAGATTCTGAAAAGAACCAAACATCCGCTAGTCGATTGAGCATTAGAAGCATTCCAACTATCTTGGTCTTCAAGGATGGGGTGGAAGTTGCCCGCCAATCTGGCGCGATTCCACGCGAACAGTTCTCCCAATGGCTGGAACAATATATTCGCTAACATTCTTTGCAAAGTGCCACTTATTGGCTAGGTGAACAAATATCTACAGGTGAAAACCCGTTGCCTATGGCGTATACTATATGCTTTCACAATCGGATGAAAGAGTATGCCTAAGCCATTTATATTTTTACTCGTTTTTAGTTTTTCACTATTTGCATCTGCTGAAATGGATTATGTACCTGTCCCCGGCCGTGACGGACAAATCATGATGTTTTCCAGATTGATCATGGGAACAGACCACCTGGCACAAGCGAATTGGACAGGACAGAATCAACCGCAGCCTTCAGAAGAAATGATTTTCAAGGTTCTTGATGAAGCCGTTAGAAATGGAATGAATGTCATCGACACCTCACCGATCTACGTCGGAGATATTGAATTTCTGGTCGGCAAATGGCTAAAACTGAGAAAGGACGACATTAAAAATGACCGGTTTTATGCTCATCCAGGTCTGAATCCCGATCGCAAAATCTATGTTATTTCTAAAGGTGGATTTCCGTTTGACCTGTTCTATTCTAAAGAGCTTCCCTCAGGTACACATTCCGAAGAACTGTTAAACGCACTTAAAGAAAAAGGAATTTTAGACTCCACCAGTACCAACCTACAAAACACGAAATTGAATTATGTTCCGCCTTATTCCTATGCCAGTCGACTATTCGGCGATCTGGATCAGATCGTAGCCAGACTATCTGAAGAAATCAGGCACACGATTGATAATCTAGGTGAACCACCAACCGTATGGCTTATGCATCGGGATGATGGCGACGTTTTAGATGGAAAAGAAATTGTACGACCTAAAACTGAAGTTGAAATGATAATGCGTGCCCTTAGTTCTACACAGTTAACGGAGAAATTCCAGCTTCTGGGATGGTCCAATTGGGACGTCGGGCGAATTGCGGAATCATTAGTTTTAAGTCAGACCCATCCAAAATATAGAAAACCACTTTTTTCAAGTCCCTACTTTTCACTTTTTGAAGAGCGAGGAAAGGAAACCATTCATTCCCTTGGAAGCGAAGTCACTCACCCCGAATTAGCTGGTCATAGAATTCTGAGGGAAAAATCCAATTATTTAAGTGGCATTTTCCTAAACCCATATTCTCCGCTTGGTGGTTTTAGTATCCTTGACCGTCCCTGGGAAGAAGCAAAAGCCGATGCAAAAAGGAAGTTTGATAGCGGCGATGCTTACTGGCAACATGTTTACCACACTATTTTCACTCCTGAAAATGAGTTGCGCCACAAGAAGGCGTTAGCGTTTACACAGAAATTAAATTTTGAACAGCAATCCACTTTTACTGTTGATCAGGTGATGAACGCCTATGCTTTAGCTCACCAAAGATTAGATTTTTTAACTGTGGGACCAATTACTGTCGAACAAGTTCAAAGAACAGTATCGGCTCTTTCGTTATCTAAAAAACTCGCTTTTCGGGATCTGGAACATCTTTATCACGTTGAAAATTCGGATCACCAAATTACGACGAGTCATCGTTTTAATCAACAATGCCTTAGTTTCTATCGACCATAGGCTGCAACATGATGTTGCAGTGACAGGCTTCCGATTCAATCTTATCCCTTTATATATAAGGGAGGAATGAATGAAAAAATCAATTTTAACAGTCGCTGTTCTTTTGGGAGTATCCATAAGCCAAGCGTCTACAATTTCAGAAAATACAGTGGGGCTATATCAGGGTGAAGAGCAAGTTAACGAACATCCTACAGGACGTACGTGTTACCTATATGTCGACTATGCAGCAGTAAACCCAGTCGGAAACCATTGCTACAACCTAACGACACGCCCAGTTTTCAGCACGGATCGGGATTCTCATCCTAAAGATGAAGTCGTAGTTCAAGGTCATGTTACAAATTATCACAGACCTGAATATCCAAAAGTTAAAACCTGCGCCATGAACATAGATGGTAAAACTTCTGGAAATGAGATCTATGGAAATGATACTGCGAATCTGTATAACCAGTTCTTTTCGTGGGAAGCTAAGTACGGCAGATACCAATTTGACTTTTTTGTGACCTTTTCTCCGGCTACAAAATTACCAAGTCACACAAGATTACATCGAATGAATTGGATGACTGAAAAAAACTACGATTGCATAAATCTTCAAAAATTATAAAAAAAAGGGGCCGGTTTAGGCCCCATTTTCTTCGTGGAATCAAAGACAAACTGTATTAGTGCTGTCCGTTGTGTTCGTGCTCGCCACCCAAGCTAACTTTAAACGTCTTAGTTTCTTGCAGGCCTTGGGCATCTGTCAAAGTCACGCGAACGTCCCAGTCGCCACCCATGATGAAGTAGGCATTGCGAACGTTGAAAACTCCTGTAAGTATATTTCCATCGTCGTCCATCGCGCGCTCTATTTGAGTCGGTGCTGACCCATGTCCCATGCTTGGCATCCAAAGATCAACTTCGATGTTATCAGTCAAATCTATAGCTTGATGTGTTTTTGCGTTTTTCGCTTCTAAAACAATCAGGGCCTCTTTTCCGACTACGGGTGCGGCAGGAAAACTCGCATGGATATGCAACGTATTTTGTTTAAACGCCAGATGGCCAGCCAAAGGCGCTTGTCCATGACCCGCATGAGCCGATGACACTGAACCGATAAATAGAGCCGCAGCAAGTGCGACAGTTTTCATAATTGCTTTCATTTTTTCTCCTTGTTTTGGTTTTATTTTTTAATTCGTTGAACAACTTTAAATGGTATTGTGAGTTCCTTTTTATTCAGATTAAACACCAACTTTACTTCAGATCCTTCATTAACGGTGCCTTGCGGATCAAAGAACATTAAATGCTTGCCACCAGGAACCAATTCTAAAGTTTCTCCTGATTTAATTTTGAAAGAATCTATTTTCTTCATCGCCATTCGACCGTTTTCTTCAACAGTGACATGCGTTTCAACTGCTTTAAAGCCCTCAGCGCTTTTTAAAGAAAGTTCAAGCTCTTCCGAGCAATTGTTTTTGATTTTCGCAAAACCACCCGTTGCATTTGAACCTTTGAGAGGTGCAAAAATTCGAGGCTCTGTGAATTCAACCTTTGTTTTCAAATCACAGTCTGCAAATGCCAATTTTGCAAACGACAAAATGGCAGCAATAAAAATAGTATTTTTCATAAGTTCTCCTTAATTTTTTTGTATATAGCATCTGCACCGTCTTTTGATCCTGAAACTGAGTCAACAACAATACCCTTCGAGTTCAGAAAGAAAACGCGATCAGTGTGTGAAATTGAATATCCCAGATAGGATTTCGAATTTTCCTCTAGTATATAACTAGCTGGGAACAGACTAATGGTTTTGTCTATCTGTTCCTTGCTTCCGCTCAATCCAACAAATGTTGGAAAAAAATTGGTCGCATAGTCTGCGACTTCGTCGGGTTTATCGTGCGCCTGATCTACACTAAGAAAGATAAAACGAACATTGTTAAGCTCGCTACTATTCAGCAGCCGAAATGCCCCGCCGGCATTGCTTAAAGACATGGCACACATCCGGGCATTTCGTGTATCCAAAGTAAAGTAAGTTCAACTTCTTTGCCTCTGTTGAAAACGTCCAATTTTGAGCTCTGTAAGTCAAAGTAAAATCACCTCCAGATACGGGACCTTTCATTGTCTGCCAAATAGTATATCCAAAATAGGTAACTCCTAAAACGATGACGATAGTAAAAAGTCTTAAAGCTAAAAGAGCACTTTTTTGAAAATTCATTTTTAACGATTCCTGCTTTTGTTCATGAGAACTTTCCCCATCGAAAGATAACCAGTTAGGTGTATTTTTTCAGTTTTCTTTGCAAGCTTTGGCGGTGAAGACCTAAGTCCTTCGCCGTCTTGCTGATGTTACCTTCATTTTTTGTTAAAATAAAATCAATATACTCGTGCTCCACCTCGGAAAGTGATCGACGTTTGAAATCCGCGTCTGGTGTCACGCGCTTTCCATTCAATGCTTGCTCAATCTGCGAAAACGAAGCTGGCTTCGTTAGATAGTCAATGGCGCCACGTTTAACGGCTTCAACGGCGGTCGTAATGCTTCCGTAACCAGAAAGCACAACGACTTTAATTTCGGTCGCTTTTCTTTTCAGCTCATCAATGACATCCAAACCAAAATCTCCTCCGGAAAGTCTAAGATCAATCACTGCATGACTAAAATTCTGATCCTTTGGAATATCTGCTATGCGATTTGCAATCGTCACGTCATAGTCGTGATCCTCAAAATCTCTTTTTAAACTACGAGCAAGTCTTATATCGTCTTCCAAAATCAACAGGTGTCTTTTCAACTTTCACCACCGGACGGATTGTGCAACTGCGGCCAGCTCAGAGTTACAATGGCGCCACAAGAATTCGATTTGTTAACAATTGATAATTGTCCACCGAGACTTTGAACAAAAATTTCGCCGACATAAAGTCCAAGCCCTGTGCCATTGGTTTTTGTCGTGACAAAAGGCTCACCCCGTCGACTTAACACGCGATCACTAAAACCAGGTCCATTATCTTCTACCGACAGTTCGATGGTTTGAAAATTTTCTTTCAACAACAAAACAATTTCACCTTTTGAGTTCGCCTCAAACGCATTATCAAGAAGATTCAAAATCACCTGAGCTAAATTGATCGGTGAAACCAATAGCTCACTTACAATTGCATTCTCAATTCTTAATTTGGCATTTAAATGCTCTTCAAGCCAAGAATAGGTTACGTCTTGAATGAACTCTTTCATATTCACAGGTTTCAGATTGTGATCTCGAACATCTAGTTGGGATGCGTTCATTGAGTGAATGACAGATTCACAACTTCGGATACTTTCTTTGGCTTCAGATAAGTTTTCATTTGCGTTTTCAGACCAAGCTTTCGTCAGTTCAATTTTTTCAAAAGCCCTTTCAAGGCGATCCAAGCGAAGTTTCGCAGCATTCAGGGGACTAGCAAATTCGTGGGAAAATCCTGCCGCCAGGGCACCGATAGCACGCAATCGATTTTGTTTTTCAGATTGAATTCGAGACAGACTGAGATTTTCAAAATGTCCTTCTAAATAGGTTCCCAGTGAGCGCATCACAAGCCATACGGAAAAAACAAGTATGTGCGACACAAAAACAAAAATCCAAAATGTCTGAGTTCCCAACTCTATATTGTTTTTCGCAAATTCAATCTGAAGGGCAATCAATAGAGCATGGCAAAGAACCACAAAAGGCCACGAGTTACGCCCGCGAATGAGAACCCCACCAAGTCCCGCATTCAATAGAAACAAAGCCACAAACGGATTTCCAAAGCTTCCAGAGATCAACAGCAACCCTGTAAGTACTGCCAAATCAAAAGCCAACTGGAAGCCAATAAAAAGAGGGCCCACTGGTGTCTTGCTTTCGACAAAAATCAAATAAGTTAAAAGATTAAAGATAAACAAGATTCCAATGATTCCGATAAAAATCATGATCGTCGTACGGTTTAAGGCACCAAAGATATAGCCCGGCCCAGTCATACAAAAAAATAAACCGATAGCACCCCAACGAAGCCGAACAAGCCAGTTCAATTTTGCATTTTCGGTATGGCCTTCAATCTTTGGAAAGCGAAAGAAGTTCGCGATCTCATAGACAAAAGATTCGGCTATTCCCTTGATTCGAGTTCGCTTTGCTTCCCGAACGTTCATTAAAAAATTCTGCAAACGATGAATGGCTACCACGATAGCCGATATAACCCAATTTGCCAGAGCTGGCATCGAAAAGAGGCTCGATGCAACATCTTGTTGCACTGTGCTTTCCGTCGAATCCATCGCTCAGTCTACTGACTGGCCAAGTTTCGAAAAGCCTTTGCCGGACTATCCATTGCCCTATAGTGGCTTAAAGATATTTTAACTGCATTTTATCTGTAATCCTTTCAAATTTCGCCCGTTTTCTCGGCTAAAATTCCCAACCAAAATAGTTTTGTGGTAAAGATCGATGATCTTCACAAGGAGATCAAGTGGCCTTAGCGCACGACGTAGCCTTATTTCGACAGCGCGATCAAATAGCGCTTCCTAAATGGTACCGCTGGCACCGACATCTGCTGCTGCATTTTACTTTATTCTCGGTCAGTTTTATCGGCGTTTTTATTTGGGCCAACATGGTAGACCTTGAGTGGAGTTTACAAAACACACTTCTACTTTTTTCCCTTGTTCTCGTATGGGCCAATATCGAATACCTAATTCACCGTTTTATCTTGCATGGATCTAGTTCAATACTTCGCCGCCTGGCTCGGGAACATAGTTTCAATCACCATCACTACTTTACAAACCAAGATATGTTTGCCACTCAACGTATGGATCTAAACCGCATTCTATTGATGCCTCAGCACCTTTTTGGAGTTCTGATTTTAAACGCGATAGTATCCAGCGTACTGAGTCTCTTTGCCGCGCAACTCGCCGTGATTTTTTGTATTGCGGGAATCCTGTATTCTGCCCTTTACGAAGTCATCCATGGAATTTCTCATCATTCCTCGGATACAAAATCGCCTTGGTTTGATGGCCTGCGCTCGCACCACCGGCAACATCATGATTTGAAAACAATGGGCTCGACGAACTTTGCGGTCGTTTTCCCGATTGTTGATTCCATTTGGGGAACTCATGCACCAAATTGAAATTTTACTCCCCCAACATCAAGATACACTTTCGTATGAAACTTTTCTAAAGAAAAAGTTTTCAAGCTTGAAAGACAATCGCAATCCTGCGGACTGCCACATTGTAATCAAAAATGAATCCGGATGGATAGCGGGAGCATCCTTAGTTCATCAAGGGTTCCTGGAAAATGATCCCGATGTTAATGATTTATGGAGTGTGGAAAAGGTGGACCACTGCTATCGCATTTTACGATTATGGTCTGACCATCCTACAACGATTCCACGTTTGCTAAAAGCAATTGAAAAGCAAATACCAGCGGATAGTTTCGTCTACGGAATACTATCGGTGTCTAGGCGCTTTGCTCGTGACAACGAATCCTTGTTTCAGACACATCGGCAGATCGCACAGCCCCGCAACGATATTCAGAACATAGAGTTCGCTGATGAGGATTTCGCAACCAGCGAAGGACAACGTCTGATTCAAGTCTACAAACATTTCAATGCGGAATTTTTAGGTCCCATTGCCGCAAGCCCAGCCGATCAAACGGTAAGGACGCTTATGGGAATTTCAATGAAGCAGAAAAATGAACCTCACTTTTGGAAGCGCTATGAAACCAGTGTTTAAGCGATTGATTTCAAAATGGATGGGCGTCGATCAAGTGTTCAAACTGCAAGACGGACTTATGGAGCCTAAGGACGATAATTATATCTTACGTGCGGCCGATCATTATCAAGTGAAAGCTCTGCTGATGAGCGAGTTACCGACACCAGAAACGTCGACCGTATTTCTGTGCACGCATCACACGGGAGCCGTTGATATCCTGGGACTTTATCCATTTCTGCGAAAAGCCGTAGTCGATTTAAAAATTGTGGTGAACGAGCAACTCATGGCTATTTCGGCGCTAAGACCTATGTTTATTCCAGTAATGCCGCCGAGCCACCGTTTCGACAATCGCGAAGGCTTGGCGGAAATGGAAAAACATTTAGCACGTGGAGGCAACCTTTTGCTTTATCCGGCCGGAAAGATTGCGATGAAAAAAAATGGCGTTATTCAGGATCTGCCTTGGCAATTAGGCAGTGTAGAACTCCTTCGCACCCATACCCGACGAATTATCCCCGTCCTTGTCGAGGCCGAAAACAAAAATTGGTTTTATTTAATTCGTCAGTACTTCCCGCGTATCAGCCAAGCCCTTATTTTACGCGCGTTGATCGATCGCCCTTCTACTGACGCAAAAATTTACTTTAGTAAACCGGTATCACCGTCTGAGTTATCACATTTAAACAATGCCGCCTTTATGCAAAATTTGCGTGAGGCAACTTATAGGAGCCCCGATGTCTCAAAGCTCTCTTGAACATTTAGAATTAACTATGGCCGAACAATGGGGACAAATTTTAAAGAGTCCCTTAGCTCAAGGAATTAAAAAAATTCTAGTGAGTGGAGATAAAAAATTGTATGCGCTCTGGCTTGTGCAAGTGGCGCATTTAACAAAACATACATCGGCTCACCAAGCTTTAGTAGGCACCCGATTTAAAGAAGTTTCGCACACATATATGAAATTCTGCTACGAGCATGCTCTCGAAGAAGTCGGACATGAAATGATGGCCGTACACGATTTGAAAAAAATTGGCGCCCGTATCAATGGAATCGCCGATTTACCCGAGCCTCTCGGCGCCACTGAACAGCTAACGGCGTATCTGTATTACGTCTCTGAGCACGCGCACCCGGCGACTCGATTAGGATTTAGCTACTGGGCAGAAAAATGTTACCCGTTCGTGCAGACATTTGCCGCCGACACTCAAAAATCACTTGGCTTAAGTGACTCTCAAATGAGCTTCTTTGTAAGCCATTCTCGTATTGATGAAAAACACGCTGCGGACGTGGAAAGAACTATTTCGCTCGTGTGCAAAACACCCAAAGATTGGCAAGCTGTTGAAGAAGGCATGCGCACCAGTTTAGATTTAGCTACGAAAATATTTTCTCAAATATTCACACTGACGGAAGATTTAAATAATCGCCCGGACTATTTGGAATTTTTAAATTCAATTGAGGGAGCTCGTGACTAGTCTTCCCAATTCTTTTGAATTAGTCAGGCAGATCGTAACCGGAGAACACACAAGTCCTCATGCGAAGCCTGTAAAAACAAATCTGATACGAAAAATAAATACGACGCTAAAAAAGTATCGTTCCCCCGCCTTAACTCTATGTGGACCGGCGGCTATTGATACCATGATTCACTTGTGGCAAAAAGTTCTTGATGAAAAAATCCCCGGTGACTTCCTGGAAGCCGGCGTTTGGCGCGGCGGAATGCCTCTATTGGTACGAGCGTATATGCGGGAAAAAAATCTAATAGATCGAAAAGTCTGGCTCGCCGATTCTTTCTGTGGACTGCCTACTGACCGATCTTTTATGCAGGATTGGCGCGATCGTTGGGCCAGCCGCATACTGGGTCAAGTGGGACAGTTGGCAGTCAGCGAACACACTGTTCAAAAATCGTTTCAAAATTTTGGATTGCTTGATGAGCACGTCGTTTTCTTAAAAGGTTGGTTTCAAGATAGTTTACCTACTATAAATACGTCGCAAAAATTTGCTCTCTTGCGATTAGACGGCGATTACTACGAAAGCACTCAAGATTCTCTTAATTATCTGTATCCGAAACTCAGTCATGGTGGTTTTATTATCATTGACGACTATAATTTACCTTTTGGATGCAAACGCGCCGTCGATGAATATCGTAAGGCACATAATATTCATGCGCCATTGATTACCATCAATCGGCAATCCGTATACTGGCGAAAAGAAGAGTCATGAAACTCTATCACACGTTTAAAAAATATCGTGGATGGCTCGAAAATCAAATTCATCGAATTGAGCCTCGATCAGTGATCCCCTCCGAAGAATTGGCCTGGACTAAGTCGGTAGAAAAAATGCATCCTTCTATCAAATTAGAATGTTTAGATATCTTGCGACAGCTTTCGTATATTTCAAATTTTGATGACGTCTTGCCTGGACAAAGAGCTTTGAATCAAGGCGATCAGTGGAAATCATTTTATTTAATGGCAATGGGGAAAACGGTTCCTCAGCATGCGAAACAGTGTCCACAGACTATGAAAGCACTAGAAGATATCCCCGGGGTAATGAATGCTTTCTTTTCTATTTTAAAACCGGGCACTCACATTCCCGCGCACCGCGGTCCTTACAGCGGAATTCTGCGCTATCATTTGGGCGTTATCATTCCAGGTGGTGATGTTGGAATTCGTGTGGGTGAAAATTTATGTCGATGGAATGAAGCCAAAAGCCTGGTCTTTGATGATGGGTTTACTCACGAAGCTTGGAATCATACCAGAGAACTACGTGTCGTGTTGTTTGTGGATTTAGCTCGCCCGCTTCCCGAGCCTTGGGGGTTTATTAACCAACAAATACTAAAACTGATGGCTCTCAGCAAGGAAGTTCGGTACGCCCAACAAGTAATTCAAAATACACAGATTGGTCGAGACACTCAGGAAGCTCCGGCGATTTTATGAAACAGCGTTTTCTTCTTTGCACTCTGGGTACGCGCGGAGACTTGCACCCATTCTTGGCTTTGGCGCGTTCTTTAATAGCTCTTGGAAATACGGTGTGTATCGCCACGCACATCGAGTATAAATCGGATTGCTGCAACCTCGGAGCTGAATTTTTGGAAGTTGGACCGTCGCTATCAAGACTGGATCAGCTTTGGCCTCACATAGATAAACGTTATTCTTTGAAGCATATTATGAACGCATTGAATGCGTCTCTTGAGTTTAATTTTCAACAATTACTTGGACATGAGTTTGATATCTTGATTAATCATCCGTTTGGTTTTGCGGGACCGATTGCCGCCGCCATAAAACGGAAAATTTGGGTCTCTGTCGCGCTGACACCGTTCGGATTATTTTCTGCTTTTGAGCCGCCTACGCTGCCGCAGATTCCTGGCTTTGCAAACCCAAAATATAATTTGCCTGGATTTTATCGGCCCTTGATGTGGCTTGCTGATTTTTTATATAAGCCACTCGCCGCACCCGTGTTGAAATTATATAGGCAAAATGATCTTACTCCCCCCAAGAAGAATCCGGTGGCACTGGGACAGTTTTCACCGTTTGCAACCTGGGCTTTATTTGATCCTGATTTTGCGCGGCCACAGAAAGATTGGCCGGTTAGAACTCAAGTTTTGGGGTTTCCTCGATGGCAAATGGAAACAAAGTCCGTCTCTATTTCAGATGCCAAAATAGTTGTGGGATTTGGTTCAAGTTGGTCGTTGTTCCAAAATTCTGAAATCGAGAATTTGATTTCCTATCTGTCCACACGGACAGAATCTGTTTTGATTGTTGGAGGAACGAAAACAGAAAAAATAAAACAGTTGTTACCAGTGCACTCGAGTATTCAAATCTGTGACGAAATAAATTACTCTGACGTTTTGCCCACGGCAGAGATTTTTATTCATAGCGGAGGCATTGGCGCGGTGGCCGAGGGCCTATTTCATAGAGTATGGCAGGTGATTATTCCGATGGCGAATGATCAATTTGATAATGCAAAACGAGTGCAACAGCAGGGTCTTGGGCAATGGATTTCGCGAAAGCACCTGGTGGCAAAGAATATAATACTGTCACCGCTTACTCCACGGACCGACCGCATGCCGATTAACTTTGAAAACCGGGTTGCCGATGCCGTGAAGTCATTTCATAATGCGCTGGCAACGCCAATGTCTTACTATTAGGATTTTCGCAACGTCCAGGGACCATCGCGTCACGAGTATTAACTAACTGGATTGCGCACCTGGATAGAACTTAATTGCTTTTAATATGGGAATAAATTTCTTTTCTCGATTTCCATTTAAAATAGTAATTCTCTTGGTGACTAACGCCTGTTTGTCTCGATAGTTTTAAATGATATCAATTCGAAAAGGAGTGCCTCTTGAAAACAATAATCGGTTTGCTACTAATTTGGTCCTCATTCACATTCGCTGGCGTTCTTAAATATGAAACTCTGTGCAAAGGTAACGATTGCTTTAAGAATGGCTGGACTACAATCGGAACTAATTTTCGTTTAGAAACAGAATGTAAAAAGCAAGATTGCTCTCGATATGGTTGGTCTTCAGTAGCTAATGACAATTCGACTTATGAAGTGAATTGCCAAATTGGTGGTTGCTTCAAAATGGGTTGGCATTCAGTTCAAAATATTAAAGGTAAAAAGTTCCATGACAGCGTGACTTGTAAATTTGGAAGCTGTTTGAATTATGGCTGGACCGTGGCTACTGGTTATGACCTTATGGGCGGCAATGTTCAATGTTACGGAAATGATTGTTCTAAATATGGTGGCACTTCATTTTGGAGAGGTCGTCCATCACAAACCGCGTGCTACAGCAAAGATTGCTACCATCGTGGATGGACGCTTTTAGTTTACTAATCACATAAACAACGACGGATCTAATTATTTCGCTGCTGAACTGTCTTTGGTTTTCTAAAAAAGTAATGGAATTCACTTCTACGATTTTGAACGTATTTGTCCTCATCGTCAGCTCGCAGTTTTTCCACAGCAGTACGAAGTTCCGTCATCGTCATCCATACATGATTTTTATAAAAGTAAGCTAGATCTAGTTTCGCAACCGCTGGAAGCAAATAAGATCCTAACACTCGTAAGTTAGCCATCATCGCAACGCCCGCAGCAGGCACATCTTTTTCATAATCAACCGGAACGCCCATTAGTTTTGAAGACATTGGCCAAAGGAAATCGATTTCGCGAGTGCCCCAAAGAATCTTTCCTAAAACAGCTTGAAACGTATTGTACATGACGTAATTCTTTTCGTTAATCCAGCTGACCGCTTCGCGCATGATGGCGTCTTTTCTTGCGCTGTCGCGCATGAGGCGATAATCCGTCCAATCCAAAACGATTTCAAACCTTGGGTCGACTTCCATATCCGCTGGTAACATGTTTTCACCTTTAACAAGTCCCGCGCTGCTTAAAAATTTCTCGTCTTTAAGATCGACTACTGACTGACTCCAAGGAATTTTCACCTGACCACTGCTACCTTGATTAAAGGCATCGTATGCGATTTCTTCACAGCTCAGGGTTGTGTTATCTGAGAAGTTTTGTTTGTAATCGTAATGGATGTGTTGATTAGATTTAATCGCCAATTTAACTCGATTGTACATATAATCATGGCTCGCTTTCGCCAGCGCTTGATCTTTCGGACGCAAAACTAAAATACGTGCATTTTCGTTTAATAGGGCCTCGTTCATAGGATAGAGCTTAACGCCGATACCGATATAGGATTCGATAGTACCAAGTACACCTGTTTCATCGTCTTGGAACACAAAAGCAATGTGACTGAATAAAGATGGCTCTTTTGGCAATCCAGAGATCGTTGATGAAATCATGCTCACACCCTTTGTGATCATGATATCGCCTTTTTGAAATTGAAATGTGCGTACATTCAACTGATAGGGACGATATTTTTTATATTCGACTAAAGGAACCGGCTGCTGGTTGAATTTCAAGTCGGCTGCGTTTAATTGCGCGTCCTGATAGCCGTGCACACCAATACTGTCTTCCACTTCACGCATCACGCGGAAAAGTCCACGCATCGACGCTACACACTGGGTAGATAGCTGAGGCAGTTGATCGTGCAGTGATACGCGGGTCACGAACATAGATCTTAAAACGTCAGGAGTCTGTTCAATCAATTCTGATTGAGCGATCCCAGAGGGTTTCCAGTTTTGGTAAAAACGTTTAATCTTAAGAAATTCGTCAACGCAGTTTGCATTATTTAATTCGAGGTTCTGAATTTGTGTATTTCTAGCAAAGATTTGTACGCTAGACTGTGCGTATCCATTGGCTGATATAATGCTCAATGCAAAAACTAATAAAAGCGATGTTTTCATAGATCCCCCGTTAGATCTTGCTATACTCCCTATTGGCCCCGAGTTAAATTCTATAGTTATTTGACATTATTTTTTCAACCAAATTCGTAGAAAAATTACAATGAAAAGCGCCTTTTAGATCATCAATTAGCTAAGACAAATAGCTGAGACAAACAAAAACTCTGGACTATCCAATTTGGACCCTAGATAGATCGGCATCACGATGCTACAGTTTTCCTATGTCTACAAAAATAAAAAACTCAATAGTTGCCGACACATTTCAATCTTACCCGCCCGGTTTTAAGAAAAAACTAATTGAACTCAGAAGCCTCATTTTAAAAACGGCCAAAGAAGCCATTCCCGATGAATTACTTGTTGAAACATTGAAGTGGGGCGAACCCAGTTATTTATGGCATAAAAAAAATATCGGAACGACTATTAGAATCCACTGGCAAAATTCTAAACCAGATCAATGCGGAATCTATTTTCATTGTCAGACAAACTTAATTTATAAATTTAAAAAAAAATTTGGCGACAAATTTAACTACGAAGGAAATCGCGCTATCATTTTCAAATCCAAAGACAAGCTGCCGTTGAAGGAACTCAAAGAGTGTATAGCAATGGCGTTGATGTACCATCTATAAATAAAACCCGCTTCGATCTTTAGGTAGTCACTGCCCTCTTGTTTCTTTGCATAAAAAAAAACAGATTTCATCTAAGCCGCCTTCGCTTGTTTCTTTTTCAAGATGAAATCAGCGGCACGTTTGCCGGACCTGCAGCCACCATTCATATATCCTTGAAATCGATCGGCAACGTGTTCGCCCGCAAAAATCAATTGGCCCGACAATTCTGATTGCCAATCGATGGCCCCAAATTCAAGCGTCTGCCCAGGCTTCTGAGAAGCGTAAGCACCCAGGTTATACGGTCGCGCTGTCCAATTCATAAATGCAAAATTATTATCCAAAATATTTTTAGTCCCAGGAAAAATATCATTTATATGATCGCTAAAAGCATTTCGCCCCGAAGCCTGCATTACCGCTCCCGCATTGCCACCTAGGAAGCTCGTGAGGATACCGCTGTTACCTTTTTGCGTACGACTTGTTTCCCACAAAGTTTGCACAGCAAGGTCCGTAAAGACCATTCCGTTTGAGGCCGGGATGGATATAAGATCTTTTTTCAAATTTTGGCGCCATAGTTTACTTTGGTACCCAAGCATCATCTTGCTACACGTTGCATATCCTAGTTCTTGAATACATTTCTTTTTCAATGGATCTATATTTAATAGCGATACGCCTTCAATTGTTCTTAAGACTGAAAATGGAATCGTGCAGACGACGCGTTTACTTAAAACAGTTTCTGTCCCGCTGCCCTTGGCAAACGTGATTTGCACACCTGAAGAAAGTTCCGCTAACTTTACCACTGGCATCTGAGTATTTATCTCAACACCGCTAGATTTCAAAAACGACTCTAATCCTTCAATCAATGCGCGATTCCCGCCGCGAATTTTCTTAGCTTCATCGCTATCACCGTATATTTTGAAACCGTTCTTCGTGGTGGGTGAAATCGTGTAGATCAATCCCAACGCCGATTGTTCAGAGGCCTCAAGGCCGTACTCGCCGATGTAGGCGACTCGAATCAAATCTAGTACCCATTTTTCTACATCATGAAATTCAGACAGATATTTCTCTAATGATGTCGCATCTATTTTCTTTGCAAGTACCGGTGATTTAATTTTTTTTAAATCACGAATTATTTTTTTTGCAAATGGTTGAAACAGTGGAATTAACTCACGATCCGTATAATACGTTTTGTTAAAATAATAAAGACTCGATGCTAGCCCCGCGTCACCTGCCGCAAAATCATCAATCGGAATATTTAATTCTTGGCAAAGGTCGATGATCTCTTGATGATTGGAATCCAACAACTCGCCGCCGAGTTCACACGTCATTCCATCACCATTAAAATTTGTCTGAGTGAACATACGCCCCCCGACTCGCGAGCTGGCCTCAAAAACAACACACGGAATAGACGCTCGAGTCAGATGATAAGCCGCAGTCAACCCCGCAATACCGGCGCCTAGAATTACAACAGGTGATTCATTTTTAATGGACGCTACAGTACGTGGTACTTGGCTCACACATGAACTTAAGAACCCGGCAGCAGGAACAATCGCTGCCGAGGTAATCAATGTCGACTTTATAAAATCTCGTCGTGATGAATGAACAGATCCATCCCTCTCGTTCACACGTGAGGCTTGATGGATCAATGAAGTTATTTTTCTAAACAAGACCGATCGAGACATGCTTTTTTTTCGGTCGCTTTGGGTAATTATTCAGGTCCAGGATTTCGTTATCAGGACTAAAGATAGAATCCAACGCCGAATACAGCTATATTTTCCTTCTGTTCCGTTAGGTTTGTATCTTGGTGACCTTGTTTGTAGGTCAACGTCATTTTGTAATTTGTGCGATCGGCACCACGGTTTGATTTCCAGTACAGAGCAACCAATGGCTCAACCGTAGATTTGTATTCAATGTTTTCTTTTTTAAGCTCACCGATATATTCAGCGATCGCCGAGATTCCAAAAATATTAGATGCTCCAGAATACACATCCCAAGAAATGTTAAATTCAGCACCAGGAAGCGCTACTTTTCCTAATAAATAAGCGGGTAGAACATCTGGCAACAAGAACGTACGTTCTTGTTGCATCAACATTAGATCCAAATGTACTTTTGGTGTTGCCTCAAACGCTACTCCCACCGCATAGGAATTTAATGTTTCTGTTTTGTGATTCACGGTGATGCCTTCAACACCTTCGATATTATTAAATTCTGTTTGAGTGACACCGGCTTGGAAAAGCAAATGAACACGTTCGCTCAGTACCACACCATACTGAAGATCAATGCCAGCGCTCGATTGCGATTTCAATGTCGCTTTAGTTTCCGTCGCTAATTCTTTAGTATCAATTTGCAATGTTTGAAGACGCGGCTGAATCAGGAAAAAATTAGAATGTTTTTCTTCATGTTTAGCTTCCACTGCTCGAACTGGTTCTGACGGCGCGGGCGGCGGCGCTGGCACTTCAGCCGGTGCTTGAGCGACAGGAGGAGTTGGTTCTGCTAATGTTACCGGCGGATGCGTTGGCGGAGTTAATGCCACTGCTTTTTCGTCCTTCGCTGGTTTCGCTTCAACTGGTGGAGCGGTCTTTTCTGCAACTTCGGTTTTCATTTCATTAGGAACTGTAATCGCTTGTCCTGGTTCTAGCGCATTCGGATCTTTAAGCGTAGGATTTAATTCACGAATTTTTTTTGCAATTTCATAACGACGAGGATCCTTAGTTTTAGGATTGCCCAATGATTTGTCGGCAATTTTTAATAAGGTATCACCCTTGCGAACGACATATTGAGTTTGCGCCCAACTGAAAATGGGAGCGACAAAAAGTAAAGCTATTAAAGATTTATTCAACATATGTACACCTCTCAAGATATTAGGATGTCATGCTTTTTATGCCACGCAAAGATTTAAAGTTCTTGGAAATAGAAATAGCCCAAGGCACAATTAGATCATGAGCTCAATAACTGCAGAGATAGAAAAATACACTCAAGAAAATAATATTCCTGGTCTATGCGACCTGGTCCCCCAAGTTGTTGCTAGTAATAACGAAACCGATCGAAATCAATTACTGGAAAGTATTGAAAGCATATTAGGTGTTTGGATGTATGACTTTCATTGCAGTAAAGGCGGCGACCCTTCTGAATACCCCTATGCAGATGGAATAGATGCATTACAGATATTAACTGGCGTAGATAAAACCGTCGACCGCGTAGAATATATTTTGATGTGTGGTGACTATAGCAAAAATACGGGCGACCTGGCCCACAGCAAAATGTATTACGAACAAAGTGAAACAATATTAAAACAATTCACACACGAACAACCACAAAACAGCGCCGGCTATTCCAGTTTAATTTATACATATGAAAATTTCCCGACCAATGATCCACTCGAAGCCGAGATTTACTTAGTCAAAGCATTGGACTTAGCTGCCGACCGATTTAATGCTTCGGCCGATGGATTCTATATTGCGAATTTGTATTTGCTGTATCGAGATAACGAGCCGGCACACCTTCACGAGCGAATTCAAAACCAACGTCGAGCTTTCTTCGCTGAATGTTATGAGAAAGCAACCAAAGATCCTATTTTTGCCTTAAAAATTGGAACCGAAATGCACCGGTGGTTGTCGAATCGACAAAGTGCCGTTTCACCAGAAATTGAACTCGAGATTTTAAGAATGCTCGAAGCGGCAACCCTTTGTGCGACCAGTACTGAACATTTTGATTTAGTCAGCGCCGGTCATGTGTTCTCTAAATCGGGAGCCACATTTAAACGAGACGATTTCTTGCTTATAGCGGAATCTCTTTTCAGCAAAGCTCTTACACAACCTGACGCATTTTCGTTAATTTATGTTTATATTGCTGAAGTAAAAGAAAAACGTGCCGTACTTTTAGAGAATTCGTATTCACCAGAACAAGCTCAGGTATTAAGAGACGAAATCAAAAGTCATTATTTAAGGAACTGGAAACTCTACACCGACGACATTAGTTATCTAAGCCATGCGACTGAATATTTAACTCAATCCATCTCTGTCCTTCCCCCAAGTCAGGTTCCTAGGCCATTATTGAATGATATTTGCTTAATGGCACTGGCGGCAGAACGAACTGGTGGTGGTCATTATTGGTACCCATACGGTGCCCTATTCTCTACTTTTCTTTTAATGGGCAAAGACAACGACGCCAAACTTTGGCTAGGTCGCGGTTATCGAATTTTAAATATGTTGGTGGAAGATAAAATAAAAAGTATTCTGGCGGATGCGATCGCGAAAAAATATTCCGACGACATCCTCACATTTATTCAGAAATTAATTTTTCACTTAGATCATCACGTCGATAAAACAGTATGGCGAGGAGGTCCACCTCACGACCAAATCAGCCAGATGACTCTAGCTGAAATCGAATCTTGGTTAACTACTCAATAGATTTTTTCTACACTTCGTTATATATTTCAATCAATGTGGGAGCTGCGACGAATACACTATCATCACCCCATTTCCAGGTGTGTCCAACGGTAGTCAATATATCTGCGCCGGCTTCCTTGGCGATCAAAATACCTGGCAACCAATTGAACGTATCCAAACCTTCTTCACAGAATACATCCAAACGCCCGCAAGCTACGTAGGCCATTTGCAGTGATGTAGGACCATAGTTACGGATAAAACCGTAACGATTAAGCAGTCTTTCTACCGACGAAGATATTCTTGAATTCAAACCAGACACCTTGGTAGAAAACGGAGGATGGCTAAAGCCAGTCAGCATGAAATTGGAATTTTTTTTAGGCGAGATTTGAATTTTCTTATCATTAAGATATGCCCCCTTGCCGACCTGCGCCCAAAACATTTCTCCATGTAAGGGATCATAGACCGCGGAAAAATATGGCTGTTGATCCCGTACCAAAACTAAGTTGATAGTCCATCCCGGAATGTGCTGAATAAACTGAACGGCCCCATCCATCGAATCACAAATCCAATACTCTGGAACCTTCATTGGTTCTTTTTGCGCATCAAAATCAAGCTCATCTTCCGCCCAGGGTGTACCGTGATATCGTGTGCTGAGTTTGGCTTTCAAGGAGGTCAAACATTTACTTTCGATCTGACGGAAGATAGGAAGTAATTCTTCAAAAGTGCCTGGAATTTTATTTTTACGAAAATCCGGCAGAAATGAATCGCCCACTTCTTTGACACATTTCAAAACAAACGTAGTATCAATATCACTCTTCATATTTACCCCTATCTGATTTCATAGTTTTAACATGACAGCATCGGGCCAGCCAATTAAGATTTTATTAGCAGGAGTAAGGTCATGGTTGAAGTTGAAATATGGTCTGATATAGTTTGTCCTTTTTGTTATATCGGCAAAAAAAAAAAAAAAAAAGCACTCAGCCAGTTAAAAACCTCTGTTGAGGTAACTGTGACCTATCGTAGTT
>CAZCHT010000081.1:0-20340 GCA_964498705.1 uncultured Bdellovibrio sp.
TGAAAGAGCCAGTTTTTAAGCTCTTACTCGCCCTACTGTTTTTTTTTTTTTTTTAGTCAAAGAAAGAGGTCAGTATGGAGTTAAAAATTCATGTCCCAGAGGTCAAAATCAATCTTGATCCTCACAAAATGGAAGATGCTTTCTCCATGTTGATCGTTTCTCAAATTCATCGCGGGCTGTTGCGATTTGATTCACAGGGCAATATCGCTGCCGACCTTGCAGAAAAATGGACGGAATCAAAAGACAAATTAAAATACAAATTTCAGTTGCGAAAACGCACCTTCTCGAACGGAAAGCCGGTCACAAGTAAAAATGTCCAAATGAGTTTCGCTAGATTATTTCATCTTGAGGCCGGGATCGCGGCTGATGTCGATTATATTAAGGGTGCGACAGAGTTTCAGAAAACAAAAGACATTTCAAAACTAGGAATAAAGCCTATCTCGGATACGGAAATCGAATTTGAGCTGTCACAGCCGTCGGCATTATTTCTTAAACATATTGCCGTTGTGGACTGTGCCATTTTACCGATTGAAAATTTTGATTCAGAATTGGATCTTTCTGCCACGGGCGCGTTCAGTGGTCCGTTCAAAGTAGTGAGCATCACGGAAAACAAAATTTTTAATCTTGAGAAGTGGCGTTCGGATGAACTTGATAGCGCAGCGCCGCCGGAACGCGTGAAAATCTTTATGACCAATGACGATTCCCTAAAATTAGCGGCCAGTGGTGAAACCGACAGCCTAGACCGCGAGCCTGTCTCAGCAGCTAAAATCAGTGAACTTCAAAAGTTAGGCTGGGGCGCTGTCCCTTCTGAAATCACCTCAGAAACTTTTGTGATCTTAAACCCGGCCAACGTCCCGCTAGAAGCCAGGCGCACTCTTTTTAGCCTTACTGATGCCAACAAAATCGTTGAGCTGATTGGTGACAAATCTTTTAAGGCGGCGTTCGGCTTGATTCCCATTGGCTTTTCGGGCGTCTTGGCAGAAAACGATGTTGCTTCTTTAAAAAAGGAATCTCAAGGCACCTACAAGGGACCCAAAGTTAGTTTTAAATTGGATTTTGAAGCGTCCAGCGAAGCCGAGAAAAAGTCCGCAGAGCACCTTCAAAAGTTATGGTCATCCCCTAAAATCGAAGTGGTTCTTAACCCGCTGAGTAAGTCCGACAAGCTCCAGCGGATGTTCTCTAAAAAGAGCGAGGCCGTGATTGGTCGCAAGGGCGTGGACTATCCCGATGGTTTCTCGGTCCTAACGTATTTCAAAGGGAAATATTCTGCAAATTACTTCCATGTGAATGATCCGAAAATAGATGAGGCCATCGCGGAATCGTTGCGGGAATTCAATCAGGCAAAACGCGATGAAGACTATAAGAAAATTCAAATCGAAATTTTAAAACATTTTACGAATATTCCTCTTTTCTTCGGGTCACAGGCATCAGGTCTGTGGAGCAAAAAAGTAAAGTCAGTTCCTTCGCATCCGATGGGCTTTCACACTATGCAGCTTGAGACCATTGAAATGAGAGCACAATGAAACTTGTAGCCACCATTGAATCTGAATTCAAAAAGATTCTGCTGATCGGCCTTGGCATCAGCGTGGTGGCTATTGTTGTTTTCAGTATTTTCTCGGCTAAAGAAACTGTCGAAAAAGCCACGACCTTTATTGAATCGCATATTTCGAAGCTCACCGAATCCGAGATCAACCTTCAGAGCGTGAGCGAAATTGATCGAAAAATTGCCCAGGTCTATTCAAGTTGGATTGAGTCCCAAGGAATTGATCTTAGAATTTCCGTGTTTATCGACGACAAGATGATTGCTCACGCAGGCCAACTGCAAAAGTTCGGTCTCTTTTCATTCTCATCAGAAAAGACGCTGCATTTGCCGTCAGGAAATAAGGTTCTGCTGGTTGTTGACGTAGACCTGTGGAGTCTTGTGTTTTTCGTTTTTGTAACAACATTTTTTGTCTGCATGTTCCTTTTGCTCTGCTTCTGGCAACTTCGCAAAAGAATGCGCAGATCGCTTCTGCAAATTTCTAAACCCTTGGAAGATCGGATTGCTTGGCTGAAAGATATTTCAAGCCATTTGCCAGAGTCCTTGGTGCTAGAATCCAAAACAGCGTCGTCACAAATCGAGGAGCTTTCAAACCTAGATAAATCATTTGAAACTTTCATTTCGAGATTGAGACTGCTTGAGAAAAAAGTGTCAGAGAAAAGTTTCTCTGAAGGTCGAGTCAAAATGGCTGAACAAGTGGCGCATAGCTTAAAGGGCGCCATTGGAACACTTGATCTATTGCTAAAAAATAATCAAGCACTCCCACAAAATGTAGAAACCGAGATTCGGGCCAGCATTGCAAAGATGGTAAATGTCTCTGCCGGGATCTTGGATTTAAAAAAATCGGAAACCCGACAGCTTCTTGCTACAACTGACGAAAAGTTTAATCCTGTCACCGTCATAAAATCTGTATTGGATCAAAAGGCACGGCTTTTCCCCACGGCAAACTTAAAGCTGACCATAGACCATGAGTTTGAAGGTCTTGTCTTTGGCCCACGAGTTGATTTTGAAACCACAATTTCTGACCTTGTTGATAATGCCGTTGATGCGACTCCCGACGGTCGCATTGAGATCGACATCAGTTCCACAAATACTTCTATCGAAATTTTCGTTGCAGATAGTGGGACAGGTATTACACCGGAAATCCTTCCTCAACTCATGCAGGAAGGTGTCACCTTCAAGCCCAATGGCAATGGGCTCGGATTATTTCACGCCAAAACAACCGTTGGAGCCATGACCGGAAAAATTGAAATTGAATCAAAGATCGGAGTAGGAACGAAAATAAAAATCTCAGTTCCTCGAATTGAAAATGAATCTATTGAGATCGTCGCCGGACAAAAGGTTGTTTTGGTTGATGACGACGAATTAATTCATAAGGCCTGGGATCTACTCCTCATTCCGTATGGCGAGAAGATTTCTTTGGTTCACCTGCAATCAAAAAATGAATTTGAAGAATGGATTTCCGTGAACGGTTCCGGCTCTCTTGGCGAAAGGTTTTACATCTTTGACTACGACTTAAAGGCTGATCTGAATGGCATTGATTTGATTGAAAAATATAATCTCCGACTTGAGGCCACCGTAATTTCAGGTATGGCTGACGCGCCGGATGTGTTAGCTCGCGCCAGAGGCGCCAAGATAAAGCTGCTGAATAAAAATGGCCTACAAAGAACAAAAATTAAAGTAATTGAAACGGAAACAAAAACACCGCTCGAAGCGGTCAACCAATAAGGAGGTCCTATGCAAGAAATCGTTGAGATCAATCTTGATGAACTTGAAGCCGAATCTGAGTCATTCACTGGCGGCTCTAGTTCTCAATAAAAAATGAGCAGAATGTTTGAAGCCGACAGGCATAATTTTGGAAAATGCGTTGAACGCATCGAGCGGGCTTCTGGTCATTGGTACCGGAAGCCCCGCTCCGTTTATTGGGAGCATTTGTTTTTCGGCCAGTACAGTCCGATTAAATCATTTTTTAATTCTGCCGGTTCCAATGGGGACCGGCCTCTTTCTGAGTATCTCTTTAATCTGAATGTTGAAGTTAAAAATGATTGGCTTGGATATTCGGAAGAGGTTGCTGGGGATGAGATCCCAATTTCCGTTGAGCATTTTTATAGTTTTGGGGTGCTCGTTGGATATTGCTATTTGCTGGGTATTCGGGATCTCCACAAATACAATCTTGTCGTAAAGAAAAGTCACCTTCAAGTCATTGACGCCGAAGTGGTCCTGACGAACCTGATTTTACCGAATGAGACTATCCTTTTGCCATTTAGAGAAATTCCGTTCGATCTATCGGCAGTAAGCCTGCTTTGTGGTGATTTAAAAAAGCTGTCCCATCATCAGGTCGAAAAACTGTTTGCGGGCTACTTTGATGTTACGACGACCATTTTAGATAGCTTGGATGCAATCAGGCCGGTTCTGGAGCATGAATGCCAAAACCAGCACCCGCCCCGAGTCATTTTAAAAAATACGAAGCAATACCGAGATTTTTTAATGGGCAATGGATCGGCCAACGATTACTTGCCGGAAGAGTTGGTACAACTCGACCGTGGCGACATTCCTTATTTTTTTAAATATGTCGGCCAAACCAGCCTCCATTACTTGTCTGAACACGGCCTTGTGGAAACGGTTTCCAATGTTCCTGGTGATCTTGAACGCGACGTAAGCCGCCACAGCAAGTCGCCAGCCTTACTGCTGCCGACACATGCCGCCGTCACCAGGAAGGTGGCAACAGGCGCCCTTTACCTGCGAAAGGCGCTGGGTTCCATTGCGCCGATCCAGTTACGGGATACAAGCGGCGAAATCACTTTCAGCGATTCGTCTTTGAGCTTTCGAGATCAATCTTTCTCGACAAGTCCCCGCGCCATCTAAAGTACAGCACCCACCACCAACCGATATTTTTACGTTTAAGCCTAAAGTTTTCGTCAAGTCTCTGACCTGAGACTCGAAAAAATCATTTCCTCAAATTTATCACGCCCGCGCACCTCGAGTATCTGCGCTGATACTCGAAGTCTCTGCATTGATACTAAAAAATTGCCTCAGTTTTTTGTGTTTCCACTTTCTATTTTCAAATCAAGCACTTGTGCGTTTGGCACAAACACCACTTTTTCTTGCAATTCTAAATGGTGAGAGGACCGAACAACAACACCTCTTAGAAAGACGAGGAGAAAATGTCGAGAATGTGTGAATGCCCAAGATGCGGAGAAAGGTCCTTCGAAAAATTGAAGACCTACTCCCACTGTTCTAACTGCCTTTACGCCGAGGATAGCTGGGAAACCCCGGAGGCTGCCTATCTTAAGGCGATGAAAGACATCGCTGAAATTGAAAAAGCGCAGCAACAAAAAGAAAAGCAACAACCCCTACGAAAGGAACAAAATGAAACTAAAAATTGTGCTTAAGAAGACGAAAAATAAAATCGAGAAAATAAAGGCGAGTCATGCCTGGCAAAAAATGTTCGTCCATAAAATCGACGAAGAAAAAATGCGCGAATATCAAAATCAGCATCGCCTGATGAGTATGACGATGAGGAATTTTTAAGACGTGCTTTCAGAGAAAATTCTGGAGGTGCGGAGTTGGAAAAATTCATTGAGTGACTGTGAGCGAGAATACATCGCTCAGGTTTTAGAAAAGCTACCGGAAGATTCAAGGATCGTTATTTTTCTGCATTACTGGAGGGACATTGAATTTGAAGACATCGCTGAAGTTTTAGGTGTTCGGCTGAGAGAAGTCGAATTTATCCACAACATGACCTTGCGACTATTATCGAAAGTTTTCAGTCAACAATTGAACGAACAAAAACGCCAATCAGGGGAGGTTGCCGCATGACGAACGAACAAGTTAAACCAACAGTTTTATCGGTATTTCGAGGAGAAAAAAATAATCTAGGGCGCGTGATTCCCAAGCGCCGAGTAGGCAAATGCCTTTTCTACGAGACCAGTGGCAATCATGTTTTGCATATTGATCTGCTGCCGGGGCAGAGCCACACATTCTTTTTAAAACCTTCATCCACGCCGGACAAAGATTATGCCATTTGCATTAAAGAGCCCATGAAGACCGAGCCAGGCAAACATCTATTCAGAGAGGTGGGACTTGCACGACTCTGCGATGTGCCGAATGACGGGCTTCTTTATCTCGAATGGGATTTTTTCGGTCCTAACTCAATCTATATGCAGACGTTAACAGCAAGTTCAGAAATTCAAAAGGCTTCGGCCTAAAAAGGAGGAACTTTGCAAAATAAAAATACGGTTGAATCAAAACCCCTAAGGCTTCGTTGGTACGACTTCGACATTAAACAGTTTTTTACAGCAGGAATCGGTTTCTACAACGGCACTTACGGGGATTACACACTCAAACTTAATTTGGGTCGCGGAAAAGTTTATTTGCGGCCTGTGTCCTTTGAAGAAAATCAGACGCGATTTCGCGTCGAGGAGGTAAAGCAAGAAAATGGCAAGGTGATTAAAGAAATGGTCGGCAGTGGCTACATGGATGAATCAACAAATGGGTCTATTCACATTAAACTTGGGGGATGTTCAGATATTCTGATCTTAGGCTAAAAATTGATTACGAATTATATTCGGAAGAACAAAGCGGGTCTTATGACCGCCGCTTTGATGTTGGGAATCTCAGCTATTTTTCTACTCGTTCCAGAACTTAGTTTCGCGCAGTTTGGTGGCTCTGGCTTTGAAAGCAAAGTGCAGAACATCAACACCAGTCTTATCACCCGCATTTTGCCTCTTGTTTCTATTTTTGGGCTTTTCTATGCGGCGGTCCTTGCGATCAGCGGAGATGGTGAGGCCAAAGGGAAAATTTTTGGAGTGTTGCTCGCTTCCACCGTTGGTTTCTTGGCTCCGATGATTATTGAGTGGCTTAAAGGGCTTGCTCTGTAGTGGAGGGGCTCAAGACATCACGGGTGCATCGAAAACTCGATACACGGCTAAAGATTCTTGGTTTTGAAATCATGGATCTGTTGGCAATCATGATGCTTGCAGCGGTCAACAATTTAATACTGGGGCGGCTGAAATTCGCCCCAGTATTCGTCATCGTTATTCCAGCCATACTGGCCGCAGTCCTTTACATCGTGAAGCGCGACAAGCCCGAAAACTATCTCCTCCATTTACTTCGTTATCTATCGTCACCGGGCCTCTATAGCGCTGGCCTTAAAAACGAAAAACTTGAAGAAAAACGGAGGAACCTCATTGCAAAAATATAAAGACCTCGCATCACAGCTCCCGATTTGGCAGTTTGTTGGAAACTTTTTAGCGTTTTCAGATCATTCGTTCGGCGCGGGTTTTAAAATCCAGGGCGTTGATATTTCCTGCATGGATACACAGGAAATTAATCTTGTCGTTGATCGTCTCGAAAAACTGCTGATTTCTCTTGAATCCGACACAAAGCTTCAAGTTCTTTATAAATTGACGCCGAAGGTGCTTGAAAAAATTGATGACCACTTGCTTGCATCGGCTAATGCGCCAGCAGACATAAAGAGCGTTGCTGAATTTCGCGCCGCATTTTTAAGGGATCTCGCCGAGAAGGGACATTTTTTTAGGCCAGAGATTTATCTCTTTGTGCGCAGTGGGCGCACGAAAGTTAAGCGCCTTAAGATTTTTGAAAAAGAAGAAAAATGGCGCCCGCTCAATGAGACCGAACTTTCCAACAATTTGAATCAGTTTGAAAAAGTTGTGGGCCTTGTTCAGTCGTCCCTTCACGCGGCAGGATTTGAGCCAAAATCTTTGGCAAGCCAAGAATGGTTTGACCTGCTGTTTGAGCATCTCAATCCGTCCAGGGGCGATGCACTCGGCAGAACCGAGATGCGACCGGCCCATGATCCTTTTGCTGATTCTTTGGCGGAACAGCTTTGTCTAACTGACCTTGAAGTCCACCCCAAGGGGATCAAAGTGGGTGGGTCCCTCTCGCGGGTGATTTCGCTCAAGACCCTGCCGGAAAAGGAAACCTTCGCTTCGATGGTGGATACGCTGCTGAAAATGCCGTTCCCATTTGAAATCAGCCAAACGATCCAGGTTCCCGATCAACGCAAAGAGCAAGAGAAGCTCTCTGTTCAACGGCGACTCGCGCATTCAATGGCGGCAGGAAGCAAAAATGTTCGCGATCTTGAATCTGAAGCGCAACTTCATGATCTCGAAACCCTCATCGAAGAAATCATTTCGGGTTCGGAAAAGATCGTCTATTCAGACATCAGTGTCATTGTCCGTGGGGTCACTGACGACGAGTTAGATGAAAAGTCTGATGAGGTGCTAAAAGCATTTCGTCAGATGAATTCCGCTGAAGCTGTCGTTGAAACGCTACCCAGTTTTGAAGGCTACATGAAGGCGCTGCCCGGCCACTGTGAGTTATTCCGGGGTCGTAAGATGAAAAGCTCCAACGCCGCCCACTTTATGCCAATGTTCACAACCTGGGAGGGAAACTCAAATCCGGTGGCGCTCATTCCAAACCGTGAAGGGGTTTTGGTCAGTGTGGACCCTTTCGCGCCGGAGCTACCCAACTGGAACGGCATTATTTTCGGTGGGTCGGGCTCAGGCAAGTCATTCACCGTGGCGAATTTGATTTTGAGTTTCATTGGGCAGACGCCGGAACCCAAGGTCATTTGGATTGATAACGGTGCAAGCTCCCAAAAGCTCGTTGAGAGTCTCGGCGGTGAATTCATCAACTTGAGCCTTGAATCTGGTATTCGACTGAATCTTTTTGATCTTGAATCCGACGAATTAAAACCACCGCCGTCCAAAATTAAACTGATCCTAGCTGTGCTTGAAACCATTTTGAAGGAAGATGAAAAGCCGTCACTTCCAAAACGGGAAAAAGCCCTTTTGGAAGAGGTCATTTACCAGACTTATGATGGGTGCCACCCTAAGACGCCAGTTTTGTCTGACCTACGGGAAAAACTGAAAACACATTCCTCGATTGAGATGCGCAACTATGCACAGACGCTCTATAGCTGGACGGGCACCACCGCCTACGGAACGATGTTGGATGGTGAATCCAATGTTGCACTCACTAAGAACCTGACCACAGTCGAAATTAGCGGCCTCAATTCCCACCCTTCACTTCAAAACGTGTTTTTGCTGCTGTTGACCGACTTCATTCGCTCCGAAGCCGCAAGAGATCTTCGAACGCCATATTTGTTGGTGATTGATGAAGCTTGG
Source organism: uncultured Bdellovibrio sp. (assembly GCA_964498705.1). Classification (GTDB taxonomy): domain Bacteria; phylum Bdellovibrionota; class Bdellovibrionia; order Bdellovibrionales; family Bdellovibrionaceae; genus UBA2316. The sequence continues at coordinate 8,692 of CAZCHT010000081.1, forward strand.
CGCGTATTCCAAGCATCGGAAAGCGGAAAAGAGTTCGCACTCGAATGTTATCGTCTCTTGAGAAAATTTATGGCCGGAATTTATTGTCTGAGTCAAAATTATCGCGATTTCTTGTCCGACCCGCAAATTGCTGAAGCCGTTCTGCCGAATACAACGCACGTTTTCGTCCTCAGACAAAAAAAAATTGACTGGGCCGACTTTCAAAAAATTATGGGACTTAAAGATGCAGAGATTACCGCAATTCAAAGTCTCGAAATTAAGAAGGGTGAATATTCAGAAGTTTTTTATATGCAGGATGAAAAACGAAGTTTGCTTCGAGTTCGCCCCGACCGACTGGCGTATTTGATCTGCACCAGTGATGGAAAAGACAAGGCAATGATCGAGGAGATGAGAAAAAAGAATCCCGAGCTTTCTAGAATTGAATTACTGAAAATGCTGGCCGAGCAGAAAACGGCTTAAGGAGATAATTGCAAACAGAAAAACGAAGGGTCAATTGCCTATATTGCAGAGTTAGCACTGACGGGCAACAAACCGGACTTGAATCACAGATTCGAGCATTAAAAGACTGGTGCCATCGAAATCAAATTGAAGAATATGAGCTATTCACTGACGAGGGCATTTCGGGTGCGAAGGAAAGCCGTCCAGCACTCAATCGCCTAATGAATATGGTTGAAAACAATGAAGTTGAACAAGTCATTGTTTTTTCATTCTCAAGATTTGCAAGATCGACAAGCCATCTTTTAAAAGGTCTTAAAACCTTCAAAGAGAAAAATACTCGATTTATTTCTATCACGGAATCCATCGACACAAATTCACCTTTGGGCGTGGCTCTCTACACAATACTTGGAGCATTGGCACAGCTAGAACGTGAAATGATAATCGAGAGGGTCCGCGCCGGAATGGCAAATGCAAAAGCCAAAGGAAAAAGAATTGGCCGAGTCAAAAAAAGAAATTCAATGCTTATCCGCTCTCTTGCAGAAGCTAAATTATCCTATCGAGAAATCGCACGCATCGCAAAATGCAGTCACGGCAGCGTTCACGCTGAATTAGTGGCCCTTAAAAAAGAAAAAGAGGAAGCCGAAAAAATAAATCGTGAAAAAATACTCGCCGATACGTCAGTTACCTCCATTGATTCTACAAATGCTGCAATGAAAGACATGAACTTACCGCAAGAGACAATTGCAACCGTTCAGGCTCGAATGGAGGAAAATGCAAAAGCGTCTGTTCAGAATATCCAGGGTCAATATTACGAAACGGTGGACTAACTTTGGCCCTGACAAAAATGTTCGCCTTTAAAAGGTACTGATTAATTTTGCAGCGTGACATTGGGGCTCTGACCATCTGGCCGAGCCCTGTTGCATTGTCGCTTTGTTAAAAACAAGTCATTTAGGTCAGGACCAGTGAATTCATCGGCCCGCAAAGAATTGGTTTGCAAATGTTATTTAGCCCCCATTGCAGACGGAGGAATTACTTGTTTTTTATTTGAACCAGGTAACTCATTGCTCGCGCGAATATATCGCTGGGCAGATTTTAGACGACTCATTTTTGAAACTGAATTTTGGATCTTGATTCGAAATTCTATATATTGCTTTTGTTCTAACTCACAGTCCTCTTTAAAGGCCGAAGACTTGGCAAAACTGCATAGGTAACTTTTTGCAAAGTCTTGTTCTGTCTCAAACGCTTTTCCGCATGCACTAGGTAGATTGTGACTATCTCGGACACTATATTCACATAGTCTTTGAGCAACTCTCAAATCAAATATTCTCTTGGCTAAAATAAGCTTTTGATTGTCATTTCCATCCTGATACCTTTTCAAGGTTACCTTTGCAGCTTCCTCAAGCTTTCCGTCCACTAGAAGTCTATAATCGTCTACATGAAATGTTTTAGATTCTTTAATATCGAATCCAAATGACACTATACTTGTAAGCTGAATCAATCCATAAACTATAAGAAACTTCATATTTTCCTCCATGGTTTATTCTACAGTAAAAATTTTAAAACAGATATGGACTTAGGTTTAATATTTGGAGTGTGGTGCGCCACTCACTGGTCTGCAGTGACCATTTGTGGGAAGCTTCCTGGCTTTAACAATTACCAGGCTTGAAAGTGAAAAATGGTGTCAGCAAAGTGGAATTCTGGCCGTCAGCAACCAAGGGGTTTAGAGTGAGCCTAAAGTTTTGGAGCAGATAACTCGCCTAATATCTTTATGATAATCCTCGTTAGTGGAAATAAATGGGGCATCGTGTTCTCCTTCTCCGACGTCTATTTTAGTAGTAAAGCGAATTGACTCAGGGCCCGTGGCTTTAACGGCGAAGGAAGTGGGAAAACTAAATCCGAAATTTACATTACGAAGATCAGTAATAAAAAAATCCTTTTCGTCAGCTTTGAGTGCGTAGCCTCGTTTCAAAAGATTTAGTCTTGCTTGTTTTAATGAAGTATCACAGTTTCTCAAAGGTTTAATTTCTTCTTTCGGAAGATTAGCGCATCCAAAAAGAGTCAGGAAAGTAATAGCAAAAAAAATTGATTTCATTTAACCGTTATAAACAATTCCTTTTTTCATGTCTAGATAACAAATCCCTATGTCGGTTTTAACGTCGACTTAAGACTTTAATTTATACGACCTGAGCGTCAAATCAAATAAAACCGCCGTTCGACCAAAAAGCTCGCTTTCTAGGCTGGATTACCTACCGCCGATTTTTGTCACCCTAAAACTCCGGGATAATGATCCCATAATGAAAGGAGGCTCCATAAAAAGAGCCATTATTGTTTTATTCGCCAGTTTAATGCTGGCATCGCCCCCCGCACCGGCGTTCACCGATGGATCAGGGTGGGTTGCCGTAAGCTACTTAATTAAGTTGGTGGCTGAAAGTCTTCGTCATTACCAGCAGCTCCAAATGATGATTCAGTATTCCAAAGACGCGCAGTCTTATGCACGCGAGATCAATAGCGGTCTCGAAGCGTCGATACGGCTGATGGAATCACTACCTATCAGGGATGAAAAGATCCTGGGGCAGCTCCGCACTTTCCAACGATCACTCCAAGAGATTGAAAAAATCTATGGAGCTATTCCAAAAAGTCCCGATGAACCGTTTCAGCAAGTTAACGACATGGCCGTTGCCGAAAGTTTGAAGATGGTCAGCAACGCGACCGACTACGCAGAAAAGCAGGAAATGAACTCCGCCAGGCTTGAGGCAAGATCTTGGGATATGTCGCCCAAAGGTGCCATGAGAATGCAAGCCCAGGTAAGTTCTCAGATTTTGCTGACGCTGAATCAGATTTTACGGATGAATGCCCAGTTATTAAAAATGCAAAGCGCCGATCTTGCGGCCAAAAACAGAGAGGAAAAACAAGATGTCATGAAATTCCAAAGATTTTCGAAGGAGGTTGCGATCACATCAAAAGCTTTCACGGGTGATTTGAGTTTACCAAAATTCTAGATGTTCGATTTCTTGCCGGAGGTTGCAAGAGAGCTTCGTGCTCACATCTTGGATTTATATTGGGTGATGATTATTCCTGTTTTTATTATCAGCATTATTTCTGAATTTTTCAATTTGCCGGACGGCAGCCCAAACCCAAGCAAAGTTTTAAAGCGTGTTTTGATTTCAGTCTTTTTGCTGCTGACGTTTGATTACACCATCAATTTAATTGCGCTTCTCGGTGACGGTGTTTCTGAAAAAATTGATGGTATCAAACCGCTTTGGTCAACACTTCAAGAAATTGGTCAGAAATTTTCAAGCGATTCCAACGGTGGATGGTTCCAGGTTCGCAGCACCATTGTCTATATCATGGGGCTTCTGTCTTACTTCATTGCCTACCTTGGGGTTTTTACCGCCAACGCCTTGATTCATTTCGTCTGGACAATTTTGTTCATCGCATCGCCATTAATGATCCTCGCTTACGTCAACGAAAAGTCGGCCTATGTCACCGCCAGTCTCTATAAGGGTCTCGTCAATGTGGTCCTATGGAAGATTGTTGCGGCCATCTTGGGCGTCTTGATGCTGAAACTCATCACGTCCAACCAGGTCGGTGAAGACTGGGCCACGTCGTTTAGCTTCATTGCGATCAACCTATGCGTCGGCCTTTCGCTTCTGTTTGTGCCAATGACAACCAAATCTCTGCTCGGTGATGGACTTAGCTCAGTGGCTTCGGGACTTGCAGCGGCGCCTGCTTATGCAGCGTTAGGAGCATCTAAACTTGCCGCGAAATCAACACTGAGTAAGGCGAAAAGTGGCGCCGTCTTCGGAGCCCGTCCTGTATCCAATTATCTGCAACGAAAAATGAGCCCTATCACGAGTCGATTGTCTTCGGCCAAACGCGGCTGGGAGCAAATGGGAAAACATGAACCTATAAAAACGCCGTCAAGTTACGGCGACAAAACTCAGAAAACGATGAGGAAAGAATAAATGTTAAACGAAGAGGAGAATAAATATTTTGAAAAATGGATCTACATGCAGCGAAACCAGCAATTCCAAAAAAGGATCATCTTGAGTCTTTTGGGACTCGTCGGACTTCTCGGACTGATCGTTCTTTTGGCTGGCAATAATACTCCGCTGGTCGTTGAGCGCGAAAATTCGCTCTACCGCGCACTGCCAGTTGAAAGATCGGATATTAAACCCACGAAGGAATCCGTTGCAGAACTGGTCACGGAGTTTATCAAAGCTCGGTACGAATGGGAAAACTTTGAGCCACAGGTCATCGTCAAAAAACTTGAACCGTTCACAACAGAGGCGCTACGAACAAAGCTCTTTGATGAATTCGGTAAAAAAGGTTTTCAAAATAAACCTGGCGAATCCATTGAACAGTCGGTGTCTCGTGTGCGGCCCGACATTTCTGATAAAGCTGTCCTTGCCACTTTTGACCGTATTCTCAGAATTAACGGTGTCCCCGTCGTAGTGCCTACGGAAGTCAGCCTTTTGCTCTCTGAGGGACCAAAAACATATTTTAATCCGATGGGCCTCTATATTAACGGTCTGATCGAGCATGAAGACCATTAATATATGTTGGTTGGTGGTTTTTCTGTTTCCATTTTCAGCGTTCGCGGGAAGAGTGAGAACTCTTCCCGCTTCAAGCCAAGAAATGCCCGTCATCCATTTGATGACGGGTAGATCCACGGTCCTACGATTTTCATCACCACCGAAAAAAGTCATCATCGGCAATCAAAACTATTTCAATATTGAATTCATCGACTCCGACGTCACACTTCAACCGCTGGCAAATACTACCAGCAATATGTTTGTGTATGGTGATGGATTTACCTATGGCTTCATTTTGAAAGTGGATCACTCCACCGACTATGACGATCTTGTTTTTATCCGAAACAAGATTCCATCATTTGCGCAACCAACGTCTGAAAAAGCGCCGATCAAAGTTCCAGTCGCTAAAAAGGATCTGAAATTCACAGTCGTTGTGCCGAAGAATTCAAAAATTGAATTGCAGGGCGAAGCCTTCAAATGGAACGACTCGATCAAATCATTTTATGCCGACGTTTTTATAACTGTGAAAGCGCAAAAAACTATTTCCACCGATTCGGTGAAAATTCAGATTTTATCTGCTGGTCAGGATTTAACGTCGATCAAGCCTGTTTTTGAAAAAGACCAGCTTGTGCAGAACGTAAAAGGTCGGGCTCGAATCTTTGCCAACGTCAATTTGAAGCAAGCTTTGAAACTCAAACTGCAAATTAATAAAGAGGAAATAATTTTTGATCTGAAGTGGAAAAAATAAAAAAATGGTGGAGTAAACTTTCATTCAAAAAACATATGGGCGGTCTGTGGAATAGAGTTGCTGGTTACTATACTGAGGCCGAGGGTGGGAAGAATCGAATCAACTTCGAAAAATTCCTCATTTCTGGATCATTCCTGATGTGTCCACTTTTAATCGTTTACTTCTTTGCGAGTGGCGAAAACACTGCTTACGTCGGACGAACTCCAAATTCTTTGACTGTAGCCAAGAGTCAGTCACTGCCGAATCATTCTCAAGGGACCGCGCCGAATAATTACAACTATCCCGTTCAGCAAAATACCGATGTTGTGGGTGGTGCAAAACCTTTCGGCCCCGCAAAGGGTCACGAGGGTGGCCAGAGATCCGTCAAACTTGCCGCCAAGCAGGTGTTGATTCGAGAAGATGCAAATCTTGGTTATGGTTTCCATGTGGGATCAAACCTGATAGGTGAACTCCAATCGACAGTTGATACCCGAGATCCCAACCAAGTTGTGCGCGTAGTTCTGCCTTATGGCGGGAAAAGCCGTGATGGAAGTGCCGAACTCCCACGGGGTACGTTGCTCTTGGGTCAGGTGAGCTACCAGGGTAAGGGCGAAAAAGTGTTCATCCAATTCCAACAAGCCATTTTGCCGGAAGGTAAAACGATTAAAATTGCTGCTGTCGCGCTCGATCCCAAGGATTATTCAACGGGCCTCGGCGGTGAAATTCAGAGCCAAGCAAAAAGTCGTGCGCTTTCGGTGATGGGTTTAAGTGCGGTAGCTGCAATGGGCAATGTCATGACAGAAAAGGAGTCGATGGGACTATATCAGGTCGAAGCTAAAGCAAGTGCGAAAAATGCACTGCTTGCGGGCGTTTCAAAGTCCGCCGAAGTTGAAGCGGGCCGCCTTCAAGAACAAACGGAAGCTCAAGACTATGTTCAGGTGGACGCCGGAACCGCTGTTGTCGTGAGCCTAACACAAGGACTCAGCTTATAAGCGCCGACAAAAAGAAGGATAGCCTCGCAAACTTTGGCAATTCTCTAGCCAGAGTCAGCGAGGTCTTTACAAAATCCATTTTTGAGGGGCTCAAACATTTGCCATATAGGTCCACTTACTTGTGGACATCTCTTGCCAACAGCATTTCAGCATCGTTCGTCTTTGCACACCGGCCACCGCAGTTCATCGGTCACTATTTGGCAGGCCACGCATGGCCGCTTTGGATTCAACGTCATTACATTTTGCCAGAATACGCAAGCTTCAGAACTTGGCTCTATCTAATTCTAACGGCGATTTTCTTTCCGCTCATTGTCGGTGGCATCATCAAAATGCGTCTCCGGCCATATCAGGTAAAACTTGATATTCTGAAATTTGGCGGCGAAGAAAATCGTCCGCGAATTATCAACGTAAGGCATGACGAGGACTCGCGGACGGTTGTCAAAATTCGAGCCGTGGGAATTGGCGTTGAAAAGTTCCAAGGCCGAAAAGGCGATCTTCAAGCGGCGTTTAATCAAACCGTCGAATCAGTGCTGGCCGAAGAGAATGCACCTCAATACATCGAAATCACGCTTTCAACCTTTCCGCTGCCAAGACTTTTGCGCTTTGACGAACACTCTGAGCGACTAACAGAAGAGGGACAATTCCTCATCGGACAATCGCGACATGGAGTTATTGTTCAGAAAATATCTGAGCTTCCACACCTGCTGATGGCGGGAACCACGGGCTCCGGCAAAAGTACGTTTTTTAAACAAGCTATCTTGGGGCTTATGCAAAGCTCACCCAAAGCCAAATTTTATCTGATTGATCTTAAGCGCGGTGCCGAGTTCAGAGTTTTTGAAAAGGTCCCCGGAGTTAAGTTTGCGAAGACGATCCAACCGGCCTTGGCACTTTTGCGAGACGCCAAAAAAGAAATGAATGCGAGACTCGATCACTTGGACGCGGCGGGAATCACAAAAATTTATCCTGAAAAAGACAATCTTCCACGCATCATTATTGCCATCGACGAAGCCTCTGAAATTTTGGCCGTTCCCCACAGGAACAGCCCGGACAAAGAGGACATCATTGAATCAAGAATCTTGGTGAATGACATTGCCAAACTCGGTCGTGCCGCCGCTGTGAATTTGATCGTAGCCACTCAAAAGGTTAGCAAAACAATCATAGACACATCCCTTCAAGAAAATATGGGCGGGCGCCTGGCCTTCCGCATGGCAACACTCGCCAACTCAGCACAAGTTCTTGGTAGCAAAGATGCTCGTGAAATCCCGGCCATCGAAGGGCGAGCCCGTTATCAGTTCGGCACAAAGTCTCTCGACATTCAGGCTCCATTTTTAACCGACGAACAGCTTAAATATAAGTTGAAAGCTGTTACAGAAATTAGAGCGCAGTTTATATCTGCAGCTACGGCCGTGGCCGCCGCAGCTCCCAGCGTTGTCCTAAAAGATTTAAAAATAAAGGAGGCCGATGAGCAACATAGTGCTCCCGTATGAGTAGTGCTTTTAGCCGGTGCAAGGTTGAAAAATACCACCATTTTGTTCGCGTTCTTGCTTTTCTTGCCGAACAAAAGGTTGCAACCGCCAAGCAGATTGAGAATTATTGCTTTTCCAATTCATCCCAAACCCTGAGGTGGAATACTTTAAACAAACTCAAAAAAGCTCGTCTGATTGAAGGCAAAGTGATGGTCGCGCCTTCGAGGCGACCATATTCTGTATTTTCTTTGACGATAGAAGGATTTAAAGAACTCAAGATTCAGAGCCAATTGGATCTAGATGAAATTCAAATTAAATCCAACAGCCCTCAGCACGATGCTACTCTTACCGATCTGCGTTTGTTCTTTTCTCGCATTAGTGATTGTCATCATTTTATTTCAGAAAACATTATTCGCTCCAAAATTCTGGAAGATGATCTCAGCCAGATAGCAACATTCCGTTCAAATCGCTGCGACTCTGCAGTGTTCATGACAGTCAATGACCAAAAAGTATGGTTAGCGTTGGAATACGAGCGAAGTCAAAAATCACGGGCAAGGTACATTCATAGAATCAAAAATTGGTATCAGGCCGAGAATCTTCCAGGCATCTTGTTAGTTGCCGAAAATGATTCTCTGATCGAATTGATGTCCAGGATTGATTCCTCAACGCTTCCTCATCTACCCCGTAAAATTCTTTATCTGTCGAAAACCAAGCTTCAGTTAGCAACGAGCGAGATTAAGTTTTTCGACTGCGAAAATTCACCCCTGACGTTCAAGTTGAGTAAGTCGTTGAACATTCAATATCCAATTTTAGATCAAAGTTTTGCCAAATCGTGATCGGCTCTTTGATCTCTTCTACGCAACAACTCTTGTGAACTATCTATGAATCCATCGTGATTTGACCGTGAATAAACTGTGAACAATCCCAACAAAAGGAGTTCTTCGTAAATATTTATTTTCCGTATGTTTTATCGAAATTCTTGAACCTAAAATTCTTTGACCAATCCCCTAATATAGGGGCTTTAGAGGTGACCCGATTGAAAATCAAAAAATCATGGCTTTTTATAGTTTCTCTTTCATCCCTTTCTCTTATTCTTAGCTCTTGTGCCACTATGTCTGACTCCCTAATTCTAGGAATAGGATCGGGAGCCGCAGCGGGAGCCATCATCTCCCACCAGGGTCAGGGGGACCAAGGGACTGGCGCCGCGATTGGTGCCGTCGTCGGAGGACTCAGTGCTTATTTGATTCATAAAGGTGTTGAGAAGCACGAAGAAAAAGTCCGTCGCGAAACCCTTTTAAATCTGGACAAGTTTGATGTGTCCACGCCGCCAAAATCAGGAACTGTCTCAATCCCCGCCGGAGGGGGACACTACCTGACCAAACCTGTTGTCGATATGGAGTGGATCGACACCCAGGTCCAAGGCGACAAGCTCGTCGAGGGTCACCGAGTTTGGAAGATCATCGAAAAACCAAAGTGGATTCCAACAAGTGACTCGGACAAAGATCAGAAAAAATAATGTCTTTGAGACTTACCTTGGAAGGTGAAGCCAAAGATGCAGTTACCGAAATGCTGGCCCAGGTGAAACAAGAAAATCCCGAGGCATCGGTGACTCCTTCAAGTTTGGCAGGATGGGCGCTCATTTATTTTTTCAAAAAAAGTTTCAGTCAAACGAAGTCAAAGCTCGCCGACAGTCACTTCAATCCAAAAGCTTATATCCGTATGCAACTGAAGGATCTCGACTCGGTGGAAAAGGTAGAGGCCGCCCTTTTAGAAATACGAACCAAAATAAAAAATGCGAAAGGAAGTCCTGAGCGAAAAGCTGACGGAGACTCGGGGCCTGCTGGCTCCTGAAAGTTATTGGAAATTAAACGACGACGAAAAGTATGAAGTCACCAACGGTTGTGGTCCCGAGAGGGCCACAGGGTTGGTTCCAAATTCGATCCTTGGTGTTGATCTTAAACCCGCTTGTGACATCCACGATTACACATATGCCAAGCCAAGTTCGGTGCGGGTCCGTAAGGACGCCGACGATTTATTCTTAGTGAACATGCACGAGCTCATGAGCCGAAACCTGAGGTCCGCTCCAATGAGATTCCTTGGAACTATTGGCATTGGTCTCTATTACTTGGCCGTGAGGCTACTTGGCGGTCACTATTTCAACTGATAGCAGATCGAGGGGGCCATCACACGGCGGCCCACCTGAATCCACATTTCAAATATCGAGTGCCGCCTTGATAAGGCGGATTTTTGTTTCCGCCGTCGCTGGCAATGAAAGCAATTGTTTTATTGTGGCCTCGATTGAGGTCCCCGCTATTTTCGGGCGGCCTGGAGTTTTGCCCGCAGTTTTTTTCTTTTTATTCTTACTTCCCGGAGGGCGACCACGACGTTTAGGCTTGTGCTCTTGATTTGACGACATACGGTGACTCACTCTTCGTGAAATAAATTTATCTTTCTAAGAAAGCATCCGGTATTTAGAGGCAAAGCTTCAGTCGAGCAATCTAATTTTAGAGATCCTTTTTATTTATTACTTTTTTCCAGTTCACACTGCTTTAGTGAAGACTGTATAGCCGTGACCTTCTCGTTACATACCGATTCCCGTTTGAGCCCCTCATTTACTTTTTCTGCCGATGTAACCAGGCTCGACGATTTCTCGCCTAGGGCTTTTTCTAATTCAATTCGTTCAAGCAATAAATTGACTCGCTGACTGACGATTACGGTTCCAATGGTGAAAACAATTACAGCAACCTGAATCCACAGATTTTTTTTGGCAACAATGACAGATTGCCTTGCGGCCTCGACGCTTTCTTTTGCAGCCTTTGTTTGTTCCTGAGCTGAGCGCAAATCTTCTTTGGAGGCGTTTGCCTGTTCTTCCGCTGCTTTTACTTGGCAAAGATTTATAATAGCTTCGACGTGCTTTTTCTTTTGATCGCGCATTTGCTCGGCCCAGGCTTTAATTGAGTCGATTGTTGTTTGAGCGACATTTACCAGCTCTTCAAGGCGTGTTTGAAAAGGCATCAAAATCAGTGAAATTTCACTTGGTGGCCCTAATATAATTTTTCCTGAGCTAATCTCCTTAATATTTGGAAATGACCTTAGCGAATATTGAAAAAGTTTATCTTTGGTCGCCGGAATAGAAATGAGCACATTGTTAACGTCGTTCAAATAATTCGTGAGGGACTCTATGTCCTTCGCAATTTCCTGTGTTGGATACTTAGCCATGAGTTTGCGAATGGGGTCAATATACTCGTCTTGAAGCATTTTATGAATGATCGAAAGATACTGTTCGCCGACCTTGGGCTCCGGCAACTTAATATTCAGCTTGTTAGGATTTACGATTAATCTAAGGGGGGCGTCTATATGAGTAGCGACATCTTTTTCTTTACAAATATTTTGAAACTCAACAAATATAGAAACCAAATATTCTAATCGCCCGTTCACGGCTGGAATCAAAATCTCTTCCTCGCCAGCACTGGCAATGTCGGCATTGGCAC
>CAZCHT010000082.1:0-20027 GCA_964498705.1 uncultured Bdellovibrio sp.
GCGCAAGGCGCACGGCGAGGACTGCCGAGGCTTTTTTTATGTCTTTAAAAAGATAGCCCTCAAAAGGAAGATCCCCGCCTCACCCAGAACAAAAGCGAAACAAAGAAAACGATTCTTCACATTTCCAAAAAAAAACAAGGGATTTTCACCTAGCCAAAGTGATCCCGAAAAAGTTGGTTCCATCCTTGCAATTTCGACCTCTGTTGATTTCTCAAACCAAAATCGGTGCCATTAAGACATCGCTTTGAGCAAAATCATTCAGAGAACCACGATCACTTTAAGAGGGGAAAACCATGAACCGCACAATGACATCTTTATTAGCTGTCGCACTTCTGAGCCAATCACTTTGGGCGCAGAATACAATTAGACCGCTAGATCCAAAAAACCCACCGCGATCGCCAGCGACTCCGGTGAGACCTAGCGAACCCGTTCGCCCAACTAATCCCGACACCGGTCCAGTTAGACCGACAGAACCAGTGAAACCCACCGAACCATCTCAGCCAGTGACGCCAACTCCTACTACTCCGGTAGTTCCCACTCCGCCACCAAAAAAACAATTAGATAGAAATCGTTTAGATGCCATCGTTCGTCGCGCCACTAACGAATACGTTCGCGATGTTTTAGATAACGTAGGCGAAGCCTATCAAGTTCGTTATAATATTCGTGAAGGGATGCTTCGTGCTATCAGCCGCATCGGAAATTACGAAGTGGACTCAGTAGTACAAAACTCATCAGAATACCAAACTGGAATCATCAATGGACGCAGCAATGGTAAAAACGAAGGTGCATCAGCTGGTCGCAGCTCTGCTAACTACCAATCTAACCAAGTCGCATCATCAGAAATCAATGCAGCCATCAATCAAACATTAGATAACGGTACGGCGATCAAGTTTACACAAACTCCGCGTATGGTTGTATTTAATGGATCATCTTCGAATGTATCAGCTCCACGCAGTATTGAATCCCGCTTCAGCGATAACGAATCCTCTAAAATTTCTCAAATCCGTCGTTTACTTCGTGGTGATGCTCCTAGCAATTACACAAATGGACTATTTAACTTGTCTTCAATCTACAACAATCACTCAACACGTATGCCGAGTGATTTAGATGCTCCTTACGCGTTCAATACTTGGTACGACAATGATTTACGTATAAGTTCAAGCACAGCGACAGAAGGTCGCAATTTCTATAAAGAGATCACAAATGCCTCTTTATTTGAACAAGCCTCTGAAAATGGCAGTTTGTTTAAATCTGATTTTAACCGCAATGTTGATAACGGTACCAACGGTGCCCTTGATAGGCAGTGGGATCGTAAAGTCACAAGCCTTCACCAAGGCGCGATGAATCTTGGCGAAACTCTGTATCTTCAAGAAGCATCAAGCTATGCAACTGATCGCGGTTACTACAAAGGCTACAACGAAGTTTTTAACGACGCATCTGTTGTGTCTTTCAACGAAAGCTACTTGCCCTACTACAAAAGCAATTTTGCAGCGATAGAAAAACAAGTTCGCAACAATCCTAATATCACTGAAATCCAAGCTGAAATCGTTACCGAAGACGGCAAATCAGAAGTTACTTACGGTGACACATTCAACGTAGTAATTAAAAATATCGCTAATCGCGGTATGGTTGCTGACGATGTAGCTGTGGAAATCCCGGCTCAAAATCAAATCACATCATTTAACAACAAACCAACTGTTCGCGTAAACGGTTTGACTCGCATGAAACAACCACAAGTGATGCAACGTTTAGCATGGATTTCATCGATCACTAAACCAGATCAAGACATCACAATTTCGGCGCGCGTTCATAACTCAAACGTCAGCGTATCAATGAAAGCAACCTACGAAGAATTGATCCGCAAAGCCGTTCGTGCCCCCACAGCCGATATGTCTTTATGGACTATGAACTTGGCATTAGACTTCATGAAGAAACAATACGATGAATTATCAGGATTCAGAGATCAATACTACAAACGTGATCCTAGCATGATGTTAGTTCGCATGCGTAAACTTTACGATACAATGACCGATGCTGAAAAAGTTCAATTACGCGGACACGGCCAATTAATCCGCAACGTATTCGGCGGCAAACCAAACCGTTTCTTAAATCCAAAACGTGATGAGTGGGATTCGTCTCAAAATATGATCAGAGAAATGGAACTTCCTGGCGTTGAACCAAAAGAAGTCAACGGCGCCATCAACAACCAAAACGATAACTTCAACTATAATAACTAATTTTTCAAATGATGGGCTCTGTGCTACAGAGCCCTCAACCATTCACTAAGTAACTTCAGTACTCTGTGCACAACTCTTGCAAAATTTAATAGAAAATAGAGCAGATACCATCTGATAGGAAGGTAAACTCCAAAGCTGATTTAATAGAGGCTAAAAGAGTTTAAATTCATTTGGCACGCGCTTGGGCATTAACTCGCCCAATTAGCGGCACTGTCTAAAGGTATGACGGAGGCACTTTGCAAGCAGTACGTACATTCAAAATCATTCTCTCGACCCTATTGGTATCCGCTTTGGCTTTCGCTGCCAACCGATCGCAATTCACCGGTAAAGTTCCCGTACTTCAGGGTTACACGAACGAAAGCACATCCTACATCACTGCTCTTCGTGAACCAGGCCAAGAATTCACTTATGAAATTACGCAAAAAGATGTCGTGATAAAAGCAAAAGCGAATGACGTCGGATTTGATCATCAAGTCGACACTTTAGAAATTTCAGGAATCATTCCTGGAGCCGCTTATGAACTTGTTATCAAAAACAAAGCGGGCCAAGTGGTCGATGCACGCGAGTTCAAATCACTTGATCAAAAAATTGAAAATCCTAAGGCGGCTGTTTGTTCATGTTCTCGCCAAGGAATTCTGAGTCCGGACGATAAATCTCGCTCAATGTGGGATCGCTTGATGGATCAAAAACCTAACGCCATCTTTGTTCTTGGTGATTTTGTATACGGCGATAACGCATTCCAAGCGGTCGTTAAATGGGCGACAAGCAAATACTACTTCTACCACCCAGGTTTGGATTATATTAAAAAACGCTACATCCAGTCTTGGAAGAAAGAGGCTATTTATCGCCAAGCGAAAATGATTCCCGTGTATTCAATCTGGGATGATCATGACTTTGGTTACGATGCCGCTGACGCCTCGAACCCATTCAAAAAGAAAATGTTAGATTTATTCCGATCGTACTACCCGATCCCACCAGCAGATGAAGTTATCAGCCGCGGCCCAGGTGTTTCCTACAGTTTTTCTATTTTTGGCAAAAAAGTTCTAATGCTTGATAATCGCTCGTTCTACGACGTAAAAGGCAAAGTCTTGCTCGGCATGGATCAAGTAAAATGGATCGAAGAACAAGTTCGCGGACAAAAAGAAGTGATCGTAGCGAGCGGCATGTCGATTCTAAACATCTCTGAAAAACAAGAATCTTTAGAGCGTGATGCCCCCTCTGAGTGGGACGCATTTAGAGAAATTTTTAGAAATCACGGAACAAAAGCCATCTTCTTGACTGGCGATGTTCATTATTCTGAAGTCAGACAAGTTCCTGAGCATGTTTTCGGTTATAAAACTTATGTTGTTGTTTCAAGTCACATGCACAGTACATCGCCATTGATGACACCGCCATTTAGATCAGGCAAAACGAATAATCCTGATCAGTTGCTACACGTCAGTGGTCGAAACTTTGCGATGTTGACGTTTGATAAACTATTCACCCATTTAGATGCCGTATTTCACCGTCATAAAGGCTTAGCACCAGTTGAATTCATTGGCGACTACGGAGTTGGGGAAAAAGCGCTTGAATGCAAACGCTTCTACATGAAGAAATAAATTACTTCGGTTGAACGCGAAGCATTTTATTTACTTCGGCAACGTGGGCTTCTTCTTCTGTGATCATCTCGCGTGCGTATTCTTCCAAGAAGACTGATTTACCTTCTACCAATTTTAATAACGAATATAGATTATTTAACTGAGCTTCTTCATGGTCTAAGCTTTCTTTTAAAATATCATTTAAAGAATGCTTTTCCGTTTCAATTAATTTACCGATTTTTAAACTTGGGTGTCCACCTAAGGTAGTGATGTGCTCGCCAGCTTCGCTTGCGTGGCCTAACGATTCAGAGGCCTGATCACGCAACCATTTAACGATAGGTATGCGATTGTGACCAAATACCATCAAAGAATAATGCGTATAACGAACAACGCCGGCTAATTCGCACTCTAAAATTTTATTTAATATATCTATAGCTTCATTAGCTAATTTTTTATCCTTCATCCTTGACTCCTTAAAACTTAGTTAGACACAGTTGGTTTTTTATCATTTTTGCTTGAAAATCTTTTTGATATCAGCGGCCAAATAATTGGAATCATTGAAACCCCAATTACACCAAAAATCACGATATGGAAATTACGTTTCACTGCCGGCATATTTCCAAAGAAATGGCCCGCTAAAATAAAAGTAAACACCCATAGAACTCCGCCCATGACATTAAACACAAAAAACTTGCGGTAATTCATTTTGCCAATCCCCGCTACAAACGGAGCAAATGTACGAACAATCGGAGCAAATCGAGCCGCTACGATTGTGAATGGTCCCCACTTGTCGTAGAAAGCTTGAGTCTGTTCTAGGTATTCACGCTTGAAAATACGGGATTGTCGCTCGAAAACCTTTGGGCCCATAAATTTACCCACATGGTAGTTAACGGCATCGCCTAAAACTCCGGCAACGGATAAGGAAATGAGCAAGATCCATAAATCTAGGCCGCCATCGATTACAGTGAAGGCGCCTAGAGCAAACAGCAAGGAATCCCCCGGCAAAATAGGTGTCACAACAAGGCCAGTCTCGGCAAAAATCACTAAAAACATCAGAACATATATCCAAGGACCAAACATTTGAATCCATTCAGCCACGTGCACGTCAAGGTGTAAAATTATATCAAGTAGATGCATCATATGCGAAATATCATCTATTAAAGGAAAACATTAGCCAAGAATTATTTCGT
Source organism: uncultured Bdellovibrio sp. (assembly GCA_964498705.1). GTDB lineage: Bacteria > Bdellovibrionota > Bdellovibrionia > Bdellovibrionales > Bdellovibrionaceae > UBA2316. The sequence continues at coordinate 5,005 of CAZCHT010000082.1, forward strand.
GAAATCAAGGTCACCGCGTAACAATACAACACGGCCCCAATCATTTAGGTTGCGATTGAGACCTCCGACTTTTTTTTTATTGAATATCGATTGTCTGCTGTGCCCCGGTGATAACTTTTGTGTTTCCGGTATAAGTGAGAGCACGAAAGTTTTTAGAAACTAAAGGCACACTAGTTTTGAAATAATACGGTATCGCCGATTTGCTCTGACCACCTGGGATCACTAAATCTGATATCGCCGTAGAACAACCGGCATTGGAGTAGAAACCACTGAAGGCCAAGCTGGACACATTGATGTGGATATCGGCACCGCCGGGATCAATCCAGGGATTGCCTTGCCCCACAAACAAACTCGGATAAATTTGATAGCAGGTGTAAATCACACCGATATCCATATTAGTGTTTGGATCAAAGACACCAAGATTTTCGAAACGTAAATAGGGAATGGTATTACCTTTAGGGGCATCCGGTCCACTACAACCCGTGATCGTTTTACTGCTATCTAGTTTCATCGCTATAGGAACCGTGACGGTTTCATCTGGTTTTAGATTTAAATTTCCTACCGTACCCAATAAGAACGCACTGCTCATTTTATCTTCGTCGGGGATGCCGGCCGTTTTAAAATTTTGGCATTCGTCACTAGATGCCATTTTGAAACCGACTAAATGAATGACTCGATCAGATCCTGATGGAACGTCCATTTCGAAGTTTTTACCGGCAGGAACGGCCGCCATCCAATCACCAAAATTCATTTTGCCGCCGCTACGTATAGTGGATTTCTCGTCCTTCATTCCTAATGAGCACACATTGCGATTTAGAGTTTCATCCGGCCCGCCAACAAATACGCCGAAGCAGGTGATTTCTTCTACCGACGTCGGTTCAGCAACGGCACCGCTGCTTAACATTTTAGTTGCCATTTCTAAAGACTGTCCAGGAAGCTGGATTTGAATTTTGGCAGAGTCTGTATGCACCGCGCGCGTGCAACCTTGAAACAGAAAAAATATAAAAACTAAAAAGAATGCTTTTTTCATATGATTATATTCGGTAAAAACTCGACCAAACTTGATCCTAAATCTCATTAAGAGACTGCACTTAAGAAATCTAATTACGGGACGATAACCTTACTATGAAATCAATTCTAATCGGTCTTGCCTCGATATGTTTTCTTTCCTGCACCCACTCCAGCCATCGCAGTAGTGATTCAAATCCTCGCAAACCAAGCTCAACTCCCGATCCTATTTACGAAATAGTTCATTTTACACCTCTGAGTATAAATCTACGAGCGGGATATATGTTAGAACCCGCTCAATTAAAAGGCTGCGTGCTGTATCTTCAGGGCCTTGGCGATTCCATTAAAAATCATCGTCCTTATTTTACGTACCTTCAAGAAAATGGTTACCGAGTCATGTACTTTGATTACCTTGGCCAAGGCGGCTCTGAGGGATCTATGAAAAGCACACGAATTAAAATCGCCGAGCCTAAAATAAAGACCAAAAAAGAACAAGCTCGCTATGCCCACAACAAAAACTATGAAATCCCTCAGCAGGCCGATTTTATTTGGGATCATTATAAAAATGTAAAAAATCAATCGGGACAAGATTGCTCGAAATCTAAAAAAATTCTAATAGGCTGGTCCACAGGGGGCCTGTCTGCCTACCGTATGGCGTTTGAAAAACGTGCCGATGCCGTTGTTTTAATTGCTCCGGGCATTCACCCAAAACCTCTAGTGGGCAGCGCCGCCGAACACCCGACCGATATGGTTTTATCTAAACAAGTAATCACAGAATCCACATTGACTCGACAAACGTTTGCGCCGGGATCAAATCCACATCTTGATCCTATCAAACCAACGTCTCCATTTCACGTTTTTGAATTTGCAGCGAACTTACTTGCAACGTCGATTGTATCGCATGGATGGAAAATTGATTCTAATGTGCCTGGTTTAGTTTTTCTTTCCGGTCACGAAGACACATATGTCAACCGCGATAAAACGTTAGAAACTTTAAAAAAGAACGCTAATCATTTCAAAGTGGTGACGTATGACGGCGCTCTTCATGAGCTAGACAATGAAACATCAGATGTGACTCGGGATCTGTACTCGGAAACGGTCCGATTCTTTGACAGCATAATCAATCGGTAACTCGACAACAAAACACGTTTGGGTAGATTGGGCATCATAGCGAAGCGACCCCAAATGTTCTTCAGCTATACCTTTAGAAATACTTAAGCCTAAACCAGTGCCCTTACCAACACCTTTCGTTGTGAAAAATGGCTGCATCATCTTTTTTGCGACATCTTCAGGAATGCCCATACCAGAATCCATGACTGAAATAACTATATGGTTACCGATTTTTTTGGATTCAATCTGAACCCATTTATTTTCAGGATATTCCCCGTCCATAACGGCGTCATGTCCGTTGTTCACAAGATTCATCAAAACTTGCCCAATCTGAGCGCCTCTACATTGAATTCTGGCATCATCAATTAAATTCAGTCGCAATTCAACGCCATGATTTTTAAATCGCTCACTGCTTAACTCCAAAACTTCATTGATAATGGAAGATACCCACACGCTATCAAATGGATCGTTAGTCGAATCGCGAGAAAACGAACGCAGAGCTTTTACAATTTTTACGATACGATCCGTGGTCGACAAGATTTTCTGAATATCAACACGAATTTTGTCGACATCGATTTTTTCATTTTGAATTGCACGATCAATTTGTCGAACCTTACCTTGAACAATGGCTAGAGGATTGTTGATTTCGTGAGCCACACCGCTGGCCATTTCACCCAGCGTAGCCATTTGTGCCGACTGCAAAGCAAGATAGTGCGCTTCCTTCAACTTCATTTCTGTTTCACGCGTCGATGTAAAATCCCAATTATTACCGACCATGCGATCAATTTTACCATCGTTATCGTAGAAACAACTGCCAACGGCTTTAATAACTTTAATTCGCCCGGATTTATCTCGAATTCTAAACTCAGACGAAAAGTCAGACTGGCGAGCTTCAAATGTTTTGTTTAATTGCGTTTGCAAGGCATCCCGATCGTCTTCGACAATGCGACCTTCGAATGATATATACTCGCCCGTAAATTCATCCTCTGTCATATCAAACAGTTCATACATGTAAGAATCCCAAATGATTTCACCCGACTTTAAATTCCAGTCCCAAACGCCAAACTTAACGGCGCGAATCGCCAGTTCCAAGCGTTGCTTGATCGAACTGATCTCTTGCAAAAGTGACCGCATTTGAGTGGAGTTATCTAGATCTTTACGAATTCGTCCCGAAATATCTAAGGCACGTAAAACAAACAATCCTTTTTCGTGTGAACTACTGACGGTAACTTCGAACCAAACAAACTCACCATTGATATTCTTCAGCCGCAAACCAATATTTTGCGGTGTAAAAGCACGAAGCATCGCGCCCCGCAAAACTCCGATGTCATCGGAATGGATGCATTTGAAAATATTTTGACCAATTAAATCGGCATTCGAGAATCCTATCTTATCCTGCCAAGGGCCCATTGGCTCGCGAATCGTACCTTCTAATCCTAAGGAACAGAACAGTTCTGAGGATAGGTTTAGATATTGATAGTAGTCTTTTAAGCGATCCATGATTCAATAAGCTACTATTTCAATGCGTATTTGCAACTACCGAAACGGAGAATTTAATTCAAACGGGTGAAAATATTTTGATGTTAATAAACTATAAAAAAGGATTAAAGATATCTTAACGAGCCCAACGATGCTGGAGCTGAACTCCCAAACTTTTCCCGAGACTCGTATTCAGAGGATCACCAAATACCGTCTGATCACCGTAACTCATTGTCCATGACCATTGCTCGCCTTGTAGATAACTTAGCGATAACGCCATCGTGTCCCAGCGCTCTTGACCTTGCCAACGGCTGCTGCCGTCTTTGAATTGAGTTTCAATCGGATCCTCTTGCGTTCGGGTTAAACTAAATCCGGCGCGATACATCGCCCAGTTGTAACCAAAACCAAAACCCAAATTAGATCCTCGGTCCGGACGAACTTGTCCTTGCACCATCGACGTTGAAACGTGCTTTTCAAACGAGCGATGCCATTCTAGCAATACAAACACGTCCCACATAGCCCATGCCTTAGTCAGCATTGTGCCAGCGCCAATAGCCCAAAATCCATTACCGCGAGAATCTAAACCGCCAACTTCAGAATCCGCGCGCGATTTACCCGTGGGTATGATGGCTTGAATAAAACCAATGCCTTTAGGTCGATACGGATTGTAATTCCAGTCGGATAGGTATTCGTAGCTCAATGAGGCTGCGATATCGCCAAGTCCTGAATAACTGTCGCTACCGTATTGACGTTGGATGATGGGCATCGATACACCCGCTTGCCACCGATCACTGATAATGTGAGCACCTTCCAATTTTATCGTTTGAACTTGTTGATGTTGATCCCAGCGACGCCAAATGCCTTGGCTATCCACATTGTCGACCGAGACATCCATTCGCCCGTAGGAGGCCGAGAACTGCGCACGATCATCGCTGATAATCATCGATGGCACTGACATGCCACCACCACAGCAGGCGGCAGATCGTGCGAAATCGCAGAACGCTAATATTATAAGTAAACTATATAGTGATCGCAACAACGGCGCCGTCCACTTGTTTACTGTTTGGCTGTTCACTTTCTTTTACGGAAAATCGAATTTCCCAATCGCCTGGCATAATGAAAAACACTTTGCTGGCTCTGTAAGTTCCCACATCTAAACGTGTCGTCTGTGTTGGCGATGAACCATGCCCCATTCCCGGCATCCACAGAATAACTTCAGGTGTTTGAGTTGCATCCAACTCAACAGGTGTTTGATCGAATTGATTTTGGCGAAAGATTTTAAAAATTAAACTACCGGGCTGGGTTGCCGTTGGCTTTGCTTCCCAATACCAAGATAAGCAATACTTAGATTCAGAAAACGCAATCGAACAATCGGCTTTATTTTCTTCTTGGGCGATTTTGTTTTCCGTCGCTCCAGATTCTTGAACATATTTAGGCTGAGCACAACCGACCAATTGCAAAACTAAAAATAGAAAAACAAAACTGTGTTTACCAAACATTTTTCTCTCCGCGCGAAATCACGCAACCTAATGTTCGCCCTTCTTCCGTTGTGACCGGTTTGTCATCATGAATATTTACCAGAGCTTCGCGTAAATACTTTCTATCCGCAGTGGCAAACTGTCGACTGCTCGACACACCGCCTTGATATAAGACTCTGCCTTCATTGTTCATCACAAACGCATGTGGTGTTTTAAAGGCTTTATAGCGATCAGCTAACTCTAAATTTTTATCTTTGATCACCGGGAATTCTAATCCGGCCCGTTTGAAGTACTCTTGGGCTAAATCATTGGATTCATCTGTGTTTGAATTTACCGCGACAAATGAAAATTCAGGGTAGTCTTTATGAAGGCTCTTTATTTCTGCGATGTGGCTATCAGAACAAGGACATTTAGCGGACAGAAACACGACTACGATTCCTTTTTTCCCCTCAGCCGTTTGATGAATCGGAGCTTTGGCCATGACATCCGCACCGTCTACGATGCTCAAATTTATAGCAGAAAAAGCGGAAAGACCCCATACTACCAACAGAAATAATACTATGTTTCTCATATCGATATTGGTAACTCACTATTTCACAAAAGTGGAGTGCCTTCTTAAATTTTTTTTGCTACGACAAAGCTAGTTCTGCCTGAAAGCGCTCATCAGCATTAATTTTAATTGCGGGGATTTATGAAATCTACATTGGCCATTCTAGTTTTCACTTCAGTTTTCGTTCTTGCCAAAGAAAAACATCAGCATCGCGAGCACGGCTCTCATAGCCACGGCCATGCAGATCTATCGATTGCTTTTGATGGGTTAAATGGACAAATCGAATTTAAATCCCCGGCTGAAAGCGTCGTTGGCTTTGAACACGCGGCTAAAACCGACAAAGATAAAAGCAAACTTACGACAGCAATTAACGAATTTGAATCTAAAATCACAACGTATATACAATTTGATTCTAGTTTGGGATGCAAAGTAGAAAAAAAATCAATCGATCTAGTCGCTGAAGGATCTCATGCTGACTTCATCGCTAAATTTATTTTATCGTGCATAAAGCCAGTGAATGGAACGACACTGACTTTTGATTTTACGGGATTAAAGAAACTCAAAGATATTGATGCGACGGTTCTCGTCGAAGAGCTTCAATTAAAAGCTGAGATTAAATCGAAGAAGACGAAACTGGAAATCAAATAAACAGACACCCAAACACAAACAGGAAACAGAATTCAGTATTCTGCTACCATTCTTTCTGGTGAGTATTTGTAGTTTTAAATCCGGTCTTGTGACGAGCCGGTTGCTGCGCCTGCGCCTGACCGTCTGGTCTCGGTTTACGGCTATCACCACCAAAACGTGGTTTGCCATTGCCGCCACCTGATCCGCTACCGCCACCACCATTTGGTCTTTGACCAAATTTAGGACGGAAACTGCGTTTATTATCACGACGTCCTTCAATAGCCGCTTTGGCTTTACCCGACGACATTGTACGTGCGTTTTCTGCCGAGTCCGAATGGAATGTGCTGTCACGATCTACAGTGATTTCAATTTTGATTAATTTTTCGATATCGCGAAGGTATGACTTCTCTTCATGATCACAGAATGAAATCGCGATGCCAGAATGTCCAGCGCGCGCTGTACGACCAATTCTGTGTACATAGCTTTCTGGATCATTAGGTAATTCGTAATTAATTACATGCGAAATCTCATCGATATCGATACCACGTGCCACAATATCCGTTGCCACTAATACTTTATTACGTCCCGAACGTAAGTTCTCTAAGGCTTGCTGACGCGCATTTTGAGATTTGTTTCCGTGGATCGCTTGGGTTGGGATCGCGTTTTTAGCTAACGTTTCAGCTAAACGATTGGCACCATGTTTTGTACGGGTAAAGATAATCACTTTTTTAAGCGATTTGTTTGTGCGGAAAAGATCTAATAACAAATCTTTCTTACGCGCTTTATCTACAAACATTACCGATTGTTGGATTTTATCAACCGTTGAAGCCACCGGAGTCACTTTAACGTGAACAGGGTCTGTTAATAATGAATCCGCTAAACCGCGAATTTCAGTAGGCATCGTTGCTGAGAAAAACAGATTCTGACGTTTTGGCGGTAATAATTTAACGACTCTGCGAACATCAGGCAAGAAACCCATATCCAGCATACGATCAGCTTCGTCCAGAACGAAAATTTCTAAGCCATTTAGCACCAAGTGACGTTGCTGAATTAAATCCAGCAACCGACCAGGAGTCGCAACTAAAACATCCACACCTTGAGACAAGGCGCGAACTTGTTCTTGCTGTCCAACACCACCGAAAATGACGGCCGCTTTGAACTGAGTGAATTTGCCGTATGTTTTAAAGCTATCGTAAATTTGTACAGTCAACTCACGAGTTGGACTGATAACTAACACACGTGTGTGTTTCGGCTTTAATTGAACTTTATTTTTAATAATGTGATTTAAAATCGGAAGCGCAAAGGCCGCGGTCTTACCCGTTCCTGTTTGAGCCGCTCCTAAAATATCTTTTCCAAGCAATACTTGCGGAATCGATTGTTCCTGGATAGGTGTTGGTTTTGTGTAACCAGTTGCCTCGATAGCTTTTAAAAGAGCCGGATCCAAAGCAAGGTCAGTGAATAGAAGATTGGTATTTGAATTTGTAGTCATGTGTATGCACTATATAGCAGGTCCCGCTATCCCCATACAACCAACTTTCACGGTGAAAAGATTATAGTGACGGTATACATAGATTAATGCTCCAATAAAGGCATAGCGAATGTGGGAGCTTTATGAAGTTGTTATTAGCCACTTTTCCATTAATTACATTATTGTTCATAGGCTCTGTTTTTGCCGGCCCGGCGTCCCTCGCCCCGGGAGAGTATATTGCAGAACATGGCCGTGGCACCCTGTTGGTCACAGCCCGAAAAAAAGGCCAATACTTTAAAATCAATGCCTATGGAGCCAATGGCCATTCCTGCTTTGCCGAAGGCATTGCGGAAAACAATATCAACATACAAAAAGTCGATGGCCTCAACGAATCCTGTACAATTAAGTTTACCCCAAAGGCCGACCTCGTGGATGTCAGCGCCAGCGAAGATGGCTGCCAAGGTTTCTGCGGCGCCCGCGCTAGTTTAGCTCAAGAGTATTTCAAAACGGATGATGTCTGCCTTAGCAAAAACAAAAGTAAAAGCCTAAAGCTGTTTAAAACCTACTATTCAAAAAAGACCTACGATTTAGCCGAGAAAACATTGCGCAAAGTTTTTGATACCTGCAAAAAATATATGTCGATATTTGAACAGCTTGATGTCATCAACGACCTGGCCGTGACCTATAAGAATTTAAACAAAAAAGACGAATGTTTAAGCCTGATCAAACCCTTTGATGAAACCGCAGACATGAGTGAAACGGACATCAAGGACGGCTACCCACCAGGGGACGCCGATAACCTATTACCTATTGCTAAGAAATTGAAATTCAATCGCGAATTGTGTCGCGGTTTGAAATAAAATCTAACTAGAAATAGTCTTTAAATTAACGGCGATGCTCTCCCCGTTGTTCTTCTGAACATAATTGTGGACAGTCAAGCCGGCAGACTGGCAAACAGTCAGACGGTTCCAGGCCCTGTTAACTGACCCGGGTTAAGATTTCTGATTTTTACAGAGTTTATAAATTTGTGCCGCTAGTTGACTGCGAACTACCCTCAGAAAGGTTCAACGAAATAGAACTTGCAGCTCGACGGCCTCAGCAAACCCGTAACCAGTGCCAGGACCTGTTTGCCAGCCTGACTGTCTGCCCGGCTCACCGACGCTCGGAAAAGAAGTATCTAAAACCACCATAAAGTCATTCAAAGTTAGGTTTCGTGACCTGGGTCAGACCAGTATAGATTCCGTTAACCGTGCTCTAAAGTGGTCTGGATTCTTGATCACTTTGATCTCGTTAAACAATACTTTAGCTTCGATTGAACGAAGGGCAAGGCCTCTCAGCCATTGCTTTGTTCTTGCGGTGGCAAAGTAGCCGTTAACGTAGTCGGCAGAGCGATCAAAGAAGGTCTGCATAACTTCAGAAGATACGCGCCATTCGTTTTGAATATCGTGGGCCAATGATTCTGTCGCGTAATTCTCTAAAGCCTCTTCGGCCGCAAGGTGGCTGCGGATTTTATTAAACAAGAACGGATCGCTCATGATTCCGCGGCCGATCATAAAACGATCGCAGCCAGTTTCCTGTCGGCAGCGAATGAAATCGCTGACCGAAAATATATCTCCATTGGCAACGATCGGTATCAACTTCACATGCTCTTTGATTTTTGGAATCCAGTTCCAATGCGCGGGTGGTTTATAGCCATCGATTTTTGTACGGCAATGAACTGTTAAATGAGACGCTCCGGCCTCTTCCACCGCTTTGGCATTATCTAAACACACGGAAGGATCATCAAAACCCAAACGAATTTTAGCTGTCACGGGAATATGCGCCGGAACGGCTTTGCGAACAGTACTGACAATAGTAAAAATCCGATCGCATGATTTTAACAACGTCGCGCCACCATCATGGCGATTCACAGTCTTAGCCGGGCAACCAAAGTTTAAATCAATGCCCATTGCGCCCATTTCAACGGCGCGAATAGCATTCTCTGCTAACGGCAACGCCTGGCCGCCCAAAAGCTGAACATACACAGGCACTCCCGAACGAGTTTTTGATCCCGTTAACAATTCCGGACAATAGCGCAAAAATATCGCATTGGGATGAAGCTTGTCGGTTACGCGCATGAATTCTGTGGTACAGAAATTAATTCCACCCTGACTGGTCAGCAGGTCACGTAGAACATAATCAGTTACACCTTCCATCGGTGCTAAATACAGAGTCGTAGGTGTCTTCATTGATAGTGGTTTTTATCACCGAATGGCAGTCGCCACAAGGGGGTTATTTCAGCAGTATTTACATCATCAACAAACCCGATAGATATTTGCTTCCGACTGGCTAGAAATTGAGTTAATCTCTGGCGCATGCATTTTGAGACCCGACTCCCTCTTATACTTGAACTTGGTTTTCGCAAAGATGGCATTGATGCCCTTAAAACTTATATAGATTTGCTTTGGAAATCCAATGAGGAATTAAATCTTATCAGTCGTAAAATGACGTTTGAAGACCTAATAGACAATCACATTATCGATGGCCTGCTAGCACTTAAAATGTTTCCTAAGGAAGTTAAGAACGTCGCCGATTTTGGATCTGGCGGCGGCATTCCTGGCGTGATTTATGCCATTCATTTTTCTGATATCGCGTTCACTCTTTTTGAAAAAAGTGCAAAGAAACGTGAATTCTTAGAGCGATGCCTTGCCATTGCCCCTAATTTGAAAATTAAGGGCGAAATTCCGCCCCACTTAACCGATTACGATTTGGTTACGGCTCGAGCGTTTAAGCCACTAGATGTGATTTTAGATATTAGCCGAAATTACTATAAACAAGGCGGTCGCTACTTTTTATTAAAAGGCCGCCGTGAAAAGATCGATGAAGAAATTGAACTCAGCAAAAAGAAATTCAAAGACTTGAAGATTGCAATCCATCCTCTTAAATCACCGATTTTGGAGGTCGAACGTCATCTGGTAACGAATCTATAACGGGTCTCCAATCAGCATCCATAAATTCAGGATTCACTTCGTCTTCTGGTGGATCATAAATAATTTCTTTCACCTCAGCACCTTCAATCTGTGATCGGCGCAAATAATAAATCGCAACACCACTTACAATGCCAAGAAGGTAGCCGACAAAATGACTCGTGTAACTGACTTCGGGTTTGTAGGTTTCTGGAATAAACAAAACCACGGTTAGAAATAACGATAAAGCAATTCGGCGACGGATACTTTTTCTACGATCAATGAACAAAAACAAAGTTAACCATGTAGAACCCATCCAATAGACCACGCCCGAAATACCAACCAGACCGACTTCCGGGGGCATCGTGTGAATTACGATAAAATTAATCAGTCCACCTAGCAGAATCCCAAGCACGGGAAACGTCACCACACCAAAATGTCCCGTCAGCATAAATGCCAGCGGCAGAAGTAGACTCATATTTCCAAGTAAATGGGCCATATCCGCATGTGCAAACAGCGCCGTCCATAAACGCCAGTATTCATGCTTCACTAATACACTCTGTCCACTGGCCGCCATCCATGGCGTGATTCCCCAGCTGTCGCCTAAATACCAATAACCAACCAAACTTAAAAGGACACCAAACAATAATGTAGATATATAAGCAGAATCACGTGGGGCACGAGTTAACCAGTTTTCTTTTATTATTGTGTGACTAACTACCTGTGGAATCATGTTTTAATTATGAGGCTTTCAGTGACTCTGTCTAGCGACAAAAAAAGATTTTTATAGGACCGATGAAACTAGCTAATAAGGTTAAGGTTTTCTTTGCCTCTGTCATTCTTATATACAGGTTATTGGTCTAACTGTTTTTTTTAAAACGTTCGGGGCAGAAATTCCAGCTCGAGGAAATATTTCGGGGCCTTAGTTTCTAAAATCGACTTTAGAGTTATTTGGAAATTAAAACTATTATTCTATTTTAGGGAACAAGAAATGCATTGAATAGATTTTAATGAAAACAGTATCACTTCTTTTAATTTTATTCGTAGGTTTAAACTCCCACCCAAATTCACACTCACATCCAAACCCAAAAAACCAAACTGAACTCAGCGCCCCCCTTCCCAATGATGACTTCATGACATTACTTAATTCACTCGAGCCCGTTTACAATGTCGTGAACCTCGAAGAACTTGGACTGACAAAAGGGAAAACAACGTATGAGCCATGGGCGAGTTCCTACTGGCCCATCCATCGCGGCGTCTTGGCTTTTCGGTATCCCGACAAGGCGTCATACAACTCCAAGGCGTTCATGGACAATTTCAAAACGTACAACGCAAATCCGGCGGAAAATTACATAGCTGAAAATCGCATCGATCATCTATCTCCGGCGGAAAAATATGATCTGCTCGTGGGCGATAAAAACTGGTCACTAACCAAAGCGATGTGGAAAAAAGGTTATGACGATTATCAAGAAAAAGGCATCGTCGCACAGTGGACCGGCATATGTCATGGCTGGGCGGCCATTTCACATCGTGATTCACCTCCGCCTAAGCATGGAGTCGTCCTGCGAGATGTGACGAATTCATATTCTATCACTTTCTTTGAAAGTGATGTAAAAGGCTTGCTCTCTTATTTATGGGCAGAATCGCCGCCGGAAACTAAACAAGCGGGCAATCGTTGCTACCAGTTCCCTGTGACTCGAGATCCTATGTTACGGCCACAGGAGGTGAGCTGTCTTGATACGAACCCGATGACATGGCATCTATCAATTACCAATCGAGTTGGTCGTTTTGGAAAAAGTTTTGTGATGGACTCAAGTGCAGGACCTGAAGTATGGAACTATCCGATTAGTTCGTACGACTATAGTTATTTTAATGCGCGAACATTTGAACCCGTAAATTCTTTTAATGCCGGAATCGTTCCAATTTCTGATTTATCTAACGATCATTTTGCCGGTGTACGAAACGACAAAACAAAATTTGTAGTCGGCGTGATCATGGACGTTTTTCATCCCGCGCTGATTGAACCAACGATGGGCCCCATGGGAAACGCCTACCAATCTCATACCTTTATATATGATTTAGAACTCGATGAAGGTTATAACATTGTCGGGGGCGAATGGTATTCAGAAGAACAACCTGATTTTTTGTGGACATTTGCCGATGAATTAAAGGCACGCACGCGAGAAGATATACAAGATTTTGGTGTGTGGGATGACACGGGACCAATGCCAATCAATATCTCGCAGAGTGCAATTTCCGCCTCGCAACGCGGAAAAGTTATGGCGACGATCATTGATAAATTACACGCAAAAAGTATCGAGTAAAATGTTTTGAAATTTGTAAATATTTTTTTCCATGTATAACAGCATCATCTATTAAATATTTTTATTAAATACTGGATCATTTCGCTATTTCCTTAAATTAGAAATTCCTTTTTAACATTTTTTTCAGTTACGATTACTACTTGAAACCAAACAAATACTCCAAGGAGGGATGTTCGTGAGGAAAGTAGTAACCGTACTTTGTTTTTTAGCATTAGCCAGTTGTGCCCCATCAAAAAATAATTCTGGCGGCGTCACTGCTACCGAACAATCAAAATCAAATGGAATTGAAACATGCCAAGCGCTAGGAGCAAAAAGCACAAACCTTGCGGATACGTCATCCGTTGTTCCGACGTCAACAACAGTGGACCCAAACTTCGGTCAATATATTGTTAAATATAAAGAAGCGACGGGTTTCAGACCTAGCGGCCAACCACTACGTGAATTTAACGTTTCTGCGATGAAGCTTACTTCAATCTCTGGAGATCTCTACAGTTTGCAAATCAAAGGCTCGGCAGAAGAGAAAACAAAAATATTGGCTCAATTGGCCGCCGAATCAGATGTTGAATATGTAGAGCCCGACTACCCGATTGATCCTATTCCGCAAACACCCACAGCAGTCATAACGGATGATCCTTATTTCTCTAAACAATGGTTTCATAGCACTTTGAATTCGCTAGCCGCATGGCAAGTGGATGATGGATCAGATGAAATCATTGCCGCGGTGGTTGATACCGGCGTGGATTACACTCATCCTGACTTAGTTGACAATATGTGGATCAACAAAGGTGAAATTCCATATAATGGAAAAGATGATGACGGCAACGGTTATATCGATGATGTCTATGGTTGGAATTTTGCGGCTAATAATAATGATCCGCGATCATCTGCAAAGGCGCCGCATGGTTCCCATGTTGCGGGCTTAATCGGCGCGCGAGGCAACAACCACTTGGGTGTTGTTGGTGTCGCTCCCAAAGTTAAATTGATGGCGCTAAAATTTATGGATGATTCTGGTGCTGGCGTCACATCAAATGCCGTCAGAGCAATTGATTATGCGATTCAAAAGAAAGTTTTCTTAATCAACAACAGTTGGGGTTCTAATCGATTCTCTCGCACCCTATCCGATGCCATCAGTCGCGCCGCCAAAGCCGGTATTCTATTTTTCGCCGCTGCTGGCAACGGTAACAAAGGCGTTGGTTACAACATTGATGCAACGCCATGGTATCCTGCTTCGTACAACCAGTGGAATGTATTTAGTGTTGCGGCTACAACCATTGCTGATCGTTTAACTGACTTTTCTAATTTTTCAAAAAACAAAGTGGATGTCGCAGCTCCGGGGTATGGTATCTATTCGACAGTTTCAGGAACAAACTACCAAATGATGAGTGGTACATCCATGGCAACGCCGATCGTTGCTGGTCTGGCTGTTTTAGTGAAAGCAGCGAATCCCTATTTGGATCCCGCCCAAATTTTAAATGTTATACGTGAGTCTTCAGATAAGATACCTGCACTTCAAAATAAAGTGCGCGCTGGTGGCCGAGTGGATTCTTACAATGCGGTTATGCTTGCTCGCGCGAGTAAAAACTGCGGTCTGCAATAAATATAAGGGCCGTTTTACCGGCCCTTTTTCTTTTTTTCTTTCACAATTGTTTAACTTCACCTATTCACACAACTTGATTTCATCAAGGGCCGGAGCCGTCATCACGTCTTTGATGGTGGCGATCGATACCGGTTTCTCTGCGTCCATCTCCGGAGGTGCTTTCAGCGCGGATAGCACTAGCTCTAAATACCCTTTTTCAATTTGATATTGTCCAGGTAAGTCCGCTTGATCTTTTTTCCATGAAAACACTTCAGTAACCCAAGAATCATAGCCTTTCTTTTTCTTTTTACAGAAAGGATCGAAACTTTTTATCTTTTTACTTAATTTAATTTCTGATTCCGAAATAAGTTGGATTGAAATCTTGTAGGGCTGATATCGCTTAAATAGTACGTTTCTTTGATAACTAGGAAATTCATCAACAAACTCACTAATGAGTT
>CAZCHT010000083.1:0-19738 GCA_964498705.1 uncultured Bdellovibrio sp.
AACTAAGAAGTATGAAAAGGAAATAGCCATAAATGATTTCTACGTTAACGGGGAAGAAAAGCTAGGAACCATTCAGTCACTCGGAAATCCACCAAGTTTTGAAACAGTTCTCTATGAAATGTATAGTGAATTTGGCAGAAGTGGTTCTTTGTTCAATAAGATATATTATCAATTAGTAAAAAAAATTTGGAAGGCGAATTGTTAATAATCTTTTTCAAAAAAAATATTGTCTTGCTACTATTATGGAGGATGTCAGTTATCAGGACAATCAAGTTTATATGAACAGCTCTGGGGAATTAAGTATCTGTTATAAAATACATCCTTTTGAAAAAAAAAGAATATCAAAATTTAGAGAACTCTGCCGTCATTCATTCAGAGAATTAAAGCCGGAGTTACATAAACAAGCTGAAAATAATCAAAGACTTGCCCATGCATCTGGCACATGCCGGATGGGAAATGACCGTCGAATTAGCGTTGTTGATAAATCCAATAGGGTACATGATATTGAAAATTTATATATTATTGACGCCTCATTTTTTCCATCAAGTGCAGGAATCAATCCGGCACTTACAATAGCCGCAAATGCACTTAGAGTGGCTGACTTAATAGAAAGTTAGCTTACAACAGGATAATGAAATTGGAATTTTCTCTCCATTGTTTATTATTTTGCACAATTGTATTTGCAAATTGTGCAAGAATTTGCGTCAGTTCTAGAATAGATAATTTCTCAACACATTTTATTGTGTCGCAAATATCTGTCCCTTCTAATTCCAGTTTATCCCTTTCTATGGCCACGTTGATATTGCAATTTTAAAATTTAGAAAAACATTCTTTTGTATATCCAATGTTGAATTTTTACTCTCAAAAAATCTGGGGATATTTTTTTAATGTACCACATTAATTTAGAATCACTACCAATCTGAACGCGCGTTGGGATCGTTTTTTTAATGCATAATTCTGATAAAATATTTACAACTTTAGAAGAGTCTTTTTCCATTTTATTTTGAACTAAATTTAAAAAAACTTTAAATCTATCAAGCCTATTTTTATAAAAACTATAAGCTGAATTATCAATTTCTCCCAATTCAATATTTGGAGAAAATTTTGTTTTATAGCTTCCTGGTTCTATTGCGCAAACTTGAACTCCGAAATCCCTTAACTCGTAATACAGACTTTCCGTAATAATATCTAGGGCATGCTTTGTAGCTGCATAACTTCCGTAAAAAGGAAATGTGGTAAATCCAACTAAACTTGTAATATTAATAATTCTTCCTCTTTTTATACGAAGTAAAGGTAGAAGCAAAGTTATCAATTTCAAAGGGGCGAAAAAGTTCACTTCAAACTGTTCCCTAATTTGATTTTCAGTTTGTAATTCTATTGGTCCCAAAAGACCATATCCTGCATTGTTAACTAAAATATCAATACCATCGCAAGCAAGAACTTTTACCTTTTCAATGGCTGCGTCTACACTTGTTGAATCTTTCAAATCAACTTCAACAAAATCAATATTTTCTAAATTGTTAAAAATCCGTTGACCTCTGATTTCGCCACCACGAACAAGACCAATTATCCTATACCCTTCGATTTGCATTTTTTTTGTAAAATCTAAACCGAAACCACTTGTTATACCCGTAACCACAATTGTTTTTGAATTTTTCATAGTCTCACTTTTTTATTTATTTTTTTTGCGGGATTACAAACCAAGACTTCACCTTTTTTTTATAACTGTACTTTTTCACTAAAGAGTATCAGTATTTATATCCAACACTTAATGTTTTGTGACTTTTTGGGATGTATAGAAATATCCATCTCTAATAACAGTTTTAATGGGATAAAACTCTATACTTTGGCAGTTCCAACACGCGATTCAATTTGCGCAATTCTGCTTTGAGTTACGCCAATTTTTTTTGCAAGCTGAACTTGAGACATTCTTTTCTCTTTGCGGGCTTTTTTTATCAATTCAACAAGCCTGAGCTTTTCACGAACTTCATGAATATCAACATCGAGAGATTTTGCAAGTTCCTCAACTGTCATTTCTTTCCAAGCCATGCCGTTATTTAACAGCTGTCCTACTAACACCAAAATAATCAACCAATCTTTCAATTTTCCATTCTTCAACCCAACGTAATCTTGCCAGTTCCGTTAGATCAAGGTATTCTCGCTCCCACGTGAGATTGTAAGCCTGTAAAATCGTTTGCCCGCCTAGTTCTTGTAGCTTGGCGCAGACTCCACCATTTTTCAATCTCCCCGAAGCGCTTGGGTCCTCATTACAAACACAGAAAGAAGAACATCCCCTGGGCACGATTACGGTTCTTCTCGTACATCAGCATTCGTTCCAAGTTTTGCTCCCATTACACCCATCTTAACTCTTTTTAGTGGTTGTCTATTTTCTCTAGCATTTTTTAAAATGCTTGAGGTTCAGATTGAGAAAACTTCGAATTTTATCAGGGTTAAAATGAATGTCTCAATATGAAACATACTTGACGTTAAAAACTGAGAATTTTTGAAAGTTTTTTATTTAAGACTAGCCTTAAATCTTCCGATACCTAGACAAAGGTGTGTAAGATGTGGAAAAATTCAATTAACAAAACTTTTATCCTGTTGGCATTACTTGTAAATTTGGGATGTTCCCTGAATTTAAGGATTTCAAGCTTAGCACTTCCTGGCAATAATAATGTTAACGAAAACCCTTCAGATCCAAACCCAAGTTCGCCCGCTGCCCCGACGCCAACCGCTCCGATTGTCAACAAACCCTCTGGAGAACCTTTTTTTAACAATAGCGTGAGTGCTATCGCTGAAGATTCACTTGGAAGAAAAGTTTATGCTGGTAATTTTTCGCACTTTACTTTCAACAAAGAAAATTTTGTTGCCAAAGTTGCAAGACTTAGCAGTGATGGCAGCCTGGATAGTAGTTTTGATGCCGGTATTGGATTTAATTCTGGCGTTAACCATATTTTGGTGACCCCCAATAAAGATATTATTGCCGCTGGTACGTTTAATGCCTTTAACAAAACTTCAATTGCTAAGCTTGTTAAAATAAATCCTAGCGGTGCCTTGGACACAAGCTATACTCCTGGGATATACGATAATATCTATGACATGGCATTAAATGCAAGTGGTCAGGTTATTGCGATTGGTGGTTTTTTTTATTGGGGAACGTTTGCCACTCCTCAAGAAACAATTGTCAGAATTAATCCAGATGGAACAAGGGATACAACTTTTAACATTGGTACTAGCTTCAGTCCTGTTCGCTCGGCTTCAGCTATCGATATACAAAGTGACGGCAAAGCCATCGTTGGCGGTAACTTTAATTTATACAGAGGAAGCAATTCTCCAAAAATTGCTAGAATTAATACTGATGGCAGTTATGATTCTACTTTTTCTGTTGGCACAGGATTTAACGATGTAGTTAATGATTTAAGAATTCTAAGCGATGGATCAATTATTGTAGTTGGTAATTTTACCAGCTATAAAGGCACTTCCGGAATAAATAGGATTGCAAAGCTAAGCTCTAATGGAACAATTGATCATACGTTCAACGCTAATATAGGAACAAGTTTAACGACAGCTCCTTTAGTTGTTAAGGAAGTTCCCGGAGTCGGAATTTTAATTGGTGGGGAATTTGCTATTTTCAATGGTTCACCGGCTGGTAGTATTATTTGTTTGAATACCGATGGAACTGTTTGCACTGGAATAAATTTTGGCACTGGTGTTAGTTATGTAGCAGGCGAAAACATAACTGATTTCAAAAAACTAAATAGCACAACTCTTTTGATATCAGGAACTTTTAATAGTTTTAACTCTATACCTGGAAAAAATTTAGTTGCTTTGAATTTGGATGGATCAGCAAGCAATCAGCTTCAAGGTTTCAAAGGTTTTGATGACAGCGTAAACGAAATCATTGTACAAAGTGATGGAAAAGTGGTGGCAGCCGGCTACTTCAATTTACATAACCCTATCGAAGTAAAAAACATAGCTAGGTTTAATTCTGATAAAACTCTTGATGAAGATTTTTCGACAGCGACAATAGGCCTTAGTAATTTAGGCTCAATTACTGATTTCAACATCGATGATAACGATAAAATTTGGATCGCTGGGTTCATAACAACTTCAAGTGCACATTCCGCCAATGGCATTATCAGACTAAATGGTAATGGCACCATTGATTCAAATTGCACAATTGCTTTGGGTAGTGGATTTAACTCATCTAGCAGTAAAATTGCAAAACAAAGTGATGGTAAATTATTATTCAATGGTGGATTTACAAGCTTCAATAGCACTTCAGTAAGTCGTGCGATTAGATTCAATTCTGATTGCACTGCAGATAGTACCTTTTCTACTGGCACAGGATTCGTTGGAAATGTAGTTCGTACGCTTACCCAAAGCGATGGAAAGTTTATTCACGTAGGCGCCATGACTTCTTACTCAGGAACCACCATATCTAAAGTAATTAGAGTAAATTCGAATGGTACTCTGGATGGCACTTACCCTAACAATGCAGCCAAACCTAACGGCATAATCACAGCTTTTTTAGATACAACAGACAGACTTTATCTTGCAAGCTCTACAGGTACTTTTAACGGAACTGCAGTCAGTAATGTTAGCCGCATTTTACCCAATGGAACGGTTGATACTTCGTTTAACATTGGAACAGGCTTTGATACCACTCCTTCTGTTATCAAAGTTTTTGACGGTAAAATTTATATTGGTGGAGAATTTCTTTCTTTTAACTCTACCGGCCGGAAATATTTTATTATCTTAAACGAAGATGGAAGTGAAAACACTACCATTTCACGACCTGAAGCCGTTTTACCAGTGTCTGATATTATTTTTAATTCAGTCACTGGGAAAATAGAATTTGCATATAAAATACCAATGAATGTTAGTTAATCGTTTTATTACTTGTCAGTTTTTATTACTGGAACTGGCCCCTTAGTCTGCAGCTAAGAGGAGATTTGATTTCTTCAAATTCAAATTACGATAAAGGCAAACAATCGCCAAATGTAAATTAAGCATCTCGGGCTTCTTTGAGGCTCACCAAATTCTTCAAAACGGTCTATAAGAACTAGCTCTTTTAGAGTTCATGTGTCGTTTTTTTTGATTGAAACAATCTCCTGACGTAGCACAGGAGAAGTGTGTCATGCAGTGAGAGCAATACTAGCACTGCACGGATTTGCGATCAGAAGACCTGTTGAAGAATCCGGATATCTTAACCACTGAGTTCGAGAATTGACTTACATCGGATTTTTAAATCAAATGGGACAGTTAATTTTATTCAAGAGAGTCACGCTCGTAAAAAGTGAGCCTTGAGACAATTTTATTCTAAATGCACAATAAGGGGCCAGTTACTAAAGAATTAGCATTTGAGGTTGATGGCATTAAATATTCGATGCTACCAATTTCCGGTCAAGGAATTATTTTGTTCAAGAGCGGCATGCCGATTGGCTCCAGTCTTAAAATATTATCTAATGAAGAGCAAGTCGTGAAAGAAAAGAAATCCTGCTTGGAAACCCTATAAAGAAAATAGAATTCCCAAAGATTTTGATTATAATCCAAATTCAGGAACTCTTAGATATATCGGCAAAAGTGCCTATAAAGAATGCTCTGGTCTAGGACCTAATCGTCCTTTCACCTGCTAATTTTGTTTTAAGTACAAAAATTTAAAAAGCCACTAACCTTTTTGGATTCCTTTTAATATAGCAGGCTTGCAAACCCCAAAGTGATCAGCCAGACTTTCATTTTTTATTGCACTTTCCTTTTAGCTAGAATTTTATCTCGGGCTTCTAAAAAACTATGTCTTTTTTCAGGTTCTCCCGCGGGAACTAGAGGTTTAACTGGCGATGCCAGATCCAGTGTTGCCACAAAGGTGTTTCCATTGATTTCTATTTTTTGAATAGAATAATTTCCAGCACTCAACTTTTCATTTAGGTACGCCTGTACATCGGATTCAGTGTAGATTGCTCGAGAATAGTTATTATCATCGAGCGCGCCGGCCACCCGCATAGTCTTGCCATTCTTGGATAATCCAAAAATTGGTTCTTCAGTCAATGACTTCAAATCTGCATTCTTCAGCGCCTTCTCGAAACTAATTAAACCTTTTTGAACTAAAAATTGGCGAAATCTACTAAAGAACATAAATCTAGAAGACGCTTGATCAAATCTCTGTATCTCTTTAATCGCTGGAGTATCGGTAATTTTACCGATAAAATTCCAAGTCGGATTTTTTACTAGCTTATTTAAAATCATTGTTCGCATTTGCGGCTCGATATTCGCAACCAACTCATTATAATTTGCACGACTTGTCGGGATCAAGGCATACTGAGTAGCAATGTCGTATCTACCACCATTACCAGAACCTCGGCTCAAATCGTTATCAGATCCCAGCAGTTCTAAGTGGTAGCCATCTACCCCACCGCCTCGAATTTTATCAATCCCTCGTTGGATAATGGCTTCATTTCGCACGCCCATTCCACTGACCGATCCTGATGTTTCAGTCACAATCCAAACACCTAATTCTTTATCGAATGAAAGTCCTTGAGGGTCTAAATCCAATTCTGCAGCAAGAGTTTCGCGATCTTTGTTAATTTTAGGAAGCTGCTTAGTAGCTACTGACAAATAAGCTTTACGGCGCTTTATCGAATTAAATGAACTCCAACGTGGGTCTTCATATTTATCGGGATAAACGTCAGAAAGAGCCATTAACGTTTTGTATTTTAACTGTCGGACACCAACAAGAAGAGACTCAGCAAGCTTACCATTGAGATTCTGGATGTTTAAGGCCCTTGGACTAATTTGCGAGAGCGCTTTTTCCCAAGATCCATCGTTGCTAGCTGACTTAGAAATAGCCTCAAATTCAACATAGGTTATTTTGCCACCGTAAAATTGCCGGCACATCACCGGGGCAGAGTAAACATCGCTCATCGAAAAAGCAAAAATGCCAATACCTAATATATATTTAAGTTTCATGCAAAGCTCCTCAGTCGTTAAACCAGAGCAAGTAATAAGCCATAAAAAAGAGGCTATTTTGAAATATAGGTCCCTATATGAAAAACCGGTTGAAAAATAGCCTGCCTGCACTAGACAGGTGTCTCATTTTTAGACACCCTTCTCGACCGAAGGCTCGGACTGATACCCCTGGGAAACTTTGCAGAAAACGCAAGTTAGGATTCTCAACTCTCCAATTGCGACAACCATCTATCAATCATCTCACGGCGAGTCTGCAACCATTTAAAATCAAAATCGTCATCCAAAGGTAAAAGTTCCGGCTTGTAATGATGTATTAGAAGGCAGGCGACTTTTTCTCGAGGACCTTTTTGATTTTCGTGGATAGCTTTCACCTTACCGATGAATTCGGCCATTGCGGCGTTGATCAGATCTTCACTTTCTTTAGTAATCGAAACCATGCGGTAATCACTGAATAATAAAGTTTTCGGCGGAAGTCTGTCGCCCCCACCCATCTCACGAATTTTCATTCTTCGATCAATTTTCTCGGTCCAATACTGACATGGACGGACCAGCTCTTCTTTGTTAAGATTATTTAAATTAAAGAAATGAATTTTTAGCTGGTAACATTCTTTCTCTATTTCTACTATTCCAAGACGAACCATTAAGGATAGACTCATTTTTAAAATTTCGTTATCAATTCCGACAAATCGAGCTAGTTCGGGCAGCTTCTCTGATTTCAGATTTTGAAACTGCTGCACCTCAAGGGCTGCCAAAATTACCAAGCCCCATGGGAAAAAAGAAAAAAATTGTAAGCGAGCTTCTTCGATATTGGCACTTTTCGAATACGTTGCCTCGCCAGGGGCCACTTCAAAAATTCGACGGATGAATGCATCTAAAAAATCTTTTTCTAAATCAAAAAATTGCAAGACAGTTCCCAAGTCCGGCATCACTGAACCATTCAGCCATCGTCGAATGGAAGACTGATGGGTATGAAGTCGACGAGCCAACACGTCTAGATCATTGCGCCCACTGATCTTTAAAAACTGCGATAAAATATCCGGTGCGTTAGCAGGATCAAATTTTTTGAGTATATACAGCAGCATATAGCGAAGAGTTCCCTCAATCTGAATCTGGAAAGCCTCACAAACCATGATGAACTGATCCCATTTAATCTGGCGGTCACCAGACTCCCATTTATGATATTGATTGTAATGAAAACCCAATATTCGACTGGTCTCGATTTGCGTTCGGGAACCACGGATCCGCTTTAGAATTTCTTGCGCTATCTGAGGGTAAGTTGTCGGCATTTCCTTTAAGGAATTATTTTCTTGCTTCACGCGCGTAAATCATCATGAAGATCAATTGCTGTAAAGAGAAAAAAATAACCATTTCTGAATTAATTTTTTCTCAGATGGTAACAAATCGTAAATTCTCGTTTGCTTATTGTGGAAGGAATGACTCATCGGTATCGTTTAGCTAACAAAATAAGGAGTATACGATGAAAACAAGAGTTTTAATCACCGGTGGATGCGGCTTTGTGGGACACCATCTTGTCGAGCATATTCTCAAAAAGACCGATTGGAGCGTCGTTGTCTTTGATAAACTCAATTATGCGTCCCTTGGATTTGACCGCCTGCGTGATATCAATGTCTTCGACGACAGTCGCGTTACAGTTTTAGCTGTCGATTTCAGCCAGCCGCTAAGCGCCGGTTTGAAACAAGAAGCCGGAGAAGTAGACTACATATTCCATTTGGGCGCTGAAACCCACGTTGACCGCAGTATTGATGACCCCGGTCCATTTGTTATTTCAAACGTCGTCGGTACGATGGAAATGCTCAACTTTGCGCGCACACAAAAAAACTTAAAAAAGTTTTTCTACTTCTCGACCGATGAAGTTTTTGGTCCAGCACCACAGGGTGTAGCCTACAAAGAATGGGACCGCTACAACTCTGGAAACCCCTACGCCGCCGCCAAAGCCGGAGGTGAAGAACTTTGCCTTGCTTACGGGAATACTTACAAACTACCCGTCGTAATTACCCATTGCATGAATATATTCGGCGAACGTCAGCATCCAGAAAAATTTATTCCAATGACTATTCGTAAAATCTTAAAAGGCGAAACTGTCATTGTCCACTCGGACGCGAATAAAAAGGTTCCTGGCTCGCGCTATTGGATTCACGCGCGAAATGTTGCCGCTGCCGTTATGTTCTTGGTCGACAACGGAAAACCTCAAGATAAGTACAACATCGTAGGCGAAAAAGAAGTCGACAATTTGCAAATGGCAAAAGCCATCGCCAAGGCACTTGGTAAAGATTTGAAATTTGAACTTGTTGATTTTCACTCAAGCCGTCCTGGACATGATTTGCGGTATGCGTTGGATGGCGGAAAGATGGCGTATATGGGCTGGAACCTTCCCATCACATTTGAATCATCACTCGAAAAATCGATCCATTGGTTTATAGATAATCCAAAATGGCTGGGATAAAAAAAACAGAATGAGCACAAAAAGAAAAATACTTTTTTTTTCTCATGCCGTGACGATGGCCCACTTTTCCAGGCCATTAAAATGGATCGAGCTGCTAGATCTTGAGATGTATGACATCTATCTAGCGAGCAATCCCAAATTCAAAATTCTTAGTCCAAAAGAGGGCGTCACATTTATTGATATTACCTGCCTTGATGACGTCCAATTTTCCGAAGACGTTCGACAGGCAGTACCGTTTTATGACCCCTATACTTTCGAAAAACATATCGACGAGGATATTCGCGTGATGAACCTGGTGCAGCCAGACGTTGTCATTGGTGATTTTCGCCATTCTTTGTCGGTCAGTTGTCGGCTCAAAAAGATAAAGTACATTAATATAACCAATGCCTATTGGAGCCCAGATATTTCAATGCACTATCCGCTGCCCGAGTCTCCCATAATTCGCCGTCTTGGCGAAAGGTGCGCGGGGTGGCTGCTTGGCCCCCTGATTCCTCTGGCTGTAAAATTTAACTTTTTCAAAATGGCCTTTGCACTTCGAAAATCCTTTAGAAGAGTCGGTCTCTTTTTCTGGGACTATCGTCAAGTCATCACGGATGGCGATGTTACGCTGTTTTGCGAAACGCCGGCCCTAGTTCCACTTAAGAAAAAGCAGGATCGAGAAAATTTTGTAGGACCTTTTGTCTGGTCGATGCCCGTGCCGTTGCCAGACTGGTGGAGCCAACTTGATCCAACACGAAAACGAATTTTCCTGACCTTAGGATCTTCAGGACCGGCCGAGTCTCTTCCGATGATTATTTCACAACTCTCGAAGCTAAATGTAGAAGTGATCGTCACACTGGCAGGAAAACAATTTGAGATTCCAGCTTATGCGAACGTGCATATTACAAATTATCTTCCAATCAAAGAAGCATGCGAATCTTCTGATCTAATCATTTGCAATGGCGGTTCGCCACTTTGTCATGCCGCACTTTCCTATGGTGTTCCGACAATTGGAATCGTTTGTAACAATGATCAACTGCTTAATATGGTACATATTCAATTGCGTGGAGCAGGTCGCATGCTGCGATATTGGAACCTGACCGAGGAAAAGATAACAGACATGGTTAACGAAGTCTTAAGAAATCCAGTGTATACCCAAAATGCAAAATCAATTCAAACGGAGTTTGATTCCATCGATGTCCCGCTGAGATTGAAAAATGTTCTCGAAGATTCTTTTTAAAAAGTTCAGCAGTGTCATGGGGCTTTCACACCCATGACAACGTTTACTTTGTGAGTCCTTCCATCATCCAGCAAAGGAAAACCGACTGCGGGATCGTACGAGACACCGTCCACCTTGAGCGAAATCACCTGGCGCAGTATTCGCGAGGCATTCTTTGGGGTCTCAACATTAATTTCATATTTAGTAGATCCTCGATTGAAAACCACTTCGTAGCCCGGCCAATCTTTTGGAATGTTCGGTTCAAATCGCATTGTTTTGCCACCACTAAATTTGATACCTAAAACGGATTCTAAGTTATTCCGAATTAACCAACCGGCAGCACCACTATACCATGTCCATCCGGCTTCACCCATTTTGTGAGCTCCCGAAATATCGGCCGCGACGGCATTCGGCTCACCACCATATCGACGATCGGCAATATGTGCCGTTGGTGACATACTCATAAGCATTTCGTAACCCTTTTCATGACCCATCTTAAGAGCCGCTCGCGCCAGCCACTGACTCCCATGAGTGTATTGCGCCCAATTTTCACGCGAACCAAAAGGATACGCTTGAAGTGATCCACCCCACTCTTCATTTTCCAATTTTCGGTTGAATAGAAGAATCATTCGATCTTTAGGTTTATAAAGTTCTTTGATGGCTTCATTCAATGCACCTTGTGCGCGCTCGGGAGACGCGCCACCCGACATAACGGCCCAACCGGCGACGATCGCATCATTGAAGTTTAAAACTTCACCATTATCCGCAAAGCCGCGTACGTAGAATTTTCCATTCCAGGCATGCTTTTCAATATTTTCCTGGAGTCGAATCGCCGCTTGAGAATATCGATCCGCCGTTGGCTGATCGCCATTCTCACTGGCAATTTTTGAAAACTTAGTCAAGATGTCGAAAAGGAAAAACGCCGACCATACACTTTCGCCGCGACCCAAGTGACCGACGCGATCTAATCCATCATTCCAATCGCCTTTTCCAATCAATGGCAAACCATGACTACCCATGCGCTCGTTGATCACCAAATCAATCGCGCGCTTGGCATGTTCATAAACTTCGACTTTGACATCACTAAAACCCATTGGTTCAGCGAAATCCAATTCACCGGGACGCAGATCACGACTCGGCACTGAAAACGAAGTCATCTCTTTTAATACAGAGCGATCGCCCGTAACTTCGATGTAGTGGCTGATCGCTAAAGGTAACCATAGTAAATTGTCACTGATGGTAGATCGTTGACCGTAATTCGTATGTGCCGTTCCATTTAAATTAATTTTTTCATGCCACCAATGTTGAACATCACCTTTTTCAAATTGATGCCGAGTCGATTCAACGATGTAATTACGAGCCAAATTCCAAAAATAAGGTTGCCCCGTATTTACTAAATTCATCATTGACTGCAATTGATCGCGAAAACCAAAAGCGCCACCCGATTGATAAAATCCAGAACGTGCTAACATGTGGGCAACGTACGCCTGG
Source organism: uncultured Bdellovibrio sp. (assembly GCA_964498705.1). Classification (GTDB taxonomy): domain Bacteria; phylum Bdellovibrionota; class Bdellovibrionia; order Bdellovibrionales; family Bdellovibrionaceae; genus UBA2316. Next base: position 12,120 of record CAZCHT010000083.1, read on the forward strand.
TAAGTTAACCACGTATTTGACATGGTATTAAAGTCCTTATCTGGAGTCTTCACTTGGATACCGTCCATCCATGATGAGATGTGCTTTAAATGTCGGTTGAGTTCGTTTCTTACTTGTCGAGTCGTCTTGTACTGTTCAATATATTTTTTAGAATTGGCCGCATTTTCGCCCAGTCCAAGAACGAACGACATTCGTTTTGATTCACCGGCAGCGACTTTCAAGTTTGTTGTCAAACCATGAGACGGATTATCATTACTACCAAAAAGATTATTTGGTTTCACCATCAAACCATCACCAATGACGGTGTGAAATCCAACGGAATCCGGCGAAAGCGCTTTTGGTGATTGCGCAAAATAGGCGCCTCGTTCACTATCGTACGTAACTTTAGTTGCTTTTTCACTGGCAGGGTCTTGATTTCCCATCGCCCATTTCATAAAGCTTGCGACTTCTAAATCCACCTCACGGCCCGTTTTATTTTCGACATTGATTTCCCAAAACTCCATTGGGTTTTCTTTAGCCACGAACATTGTCATTTGCATTTCTAAACCATCATCGCGGCGAAATTTATACTTGATATATCCCGGAGAAACTTCGACTTCGTATTTACCGTTTCCTGATGGCGCCGGATTAGGGGTCATTGACCAAGACTCTCCTGTTTTTTTATCTTTAAACATAACTCCGCGCATGGGCTCTTCCGTGGTCAAATCCGGACGGTACGGCGTCACGCGGCCTTGTTGTGCATTACTACCAAAACTGTACGCCCATCCGGCGTGGGTAGCGACGACTCCGTATTTGCCGTTGGAGAGCACCATCGCCCACGGCTTATTCTGTGAAAATGGATCTTTGTTTACTAGTACGCGGCCACCGTCACGCCATTCTATTACGTTTTCAATTTTACCATCGGTTTGCGCTTTTCTTGTCCGTCGAAAATTGGTTCGGCGGGATTGTTCGTCCCGTTCATGTAAGGCTTGCATACGCTCTACCGTGGCGTCGGAGGGCAAGGTCGGTGATGCGACTTGTTTCTGCGCTTCGGGATCGGTAGCTCGGGAAATTAAATGAGGTATGTTTTCGCGAGTGTTCGTGACGCCCACGATGAAATCTACCGAACGTGATTCACCAGCTTCTAAATGAATATTTTTTGCCAGTACGCCAGCAGGATCCAGTGTCTGACCGAAATGTGGTTCAGAATTTCCACTGATGAGTCCTTCAGGGAAGGTTGTATTTCCCAAGCGACCCAATGCTCTCAATCGGCTGCCACTTGCAAAATCGGCTGGGCCTTGCGTTTCGCTACCTAAACTGAAAAACGAAATGGGTTGGCGTAGCTGTTCCGCACCTTGCATCGTACGACGCTGGATACTGATTACGCGGCCACCGTCATCGATTTTATTTTCAGTGTAGAGGTTGCGCAAAATGGGATGTTCTAAATAAGAACCCGCATTCTCCATAATCCATTCTAAATAACCGATAACTTCCAAATCGCGCGCAGGGCCTTTCCGATTAGTAATCTTAACTTTGGATACTTTGGTTCGGCTTAAAGCCGACATCGTTATTCCAATAGAAATGTCGACTAGCCCGCCGTTTTCATCCTTAATTTGATAGTCGAAGAAATTCGTAGCACCTTCTACGCGCGGCCGTTTATTCGGATCAAGGGTTAATAGTTTCCCCGATTTTCTATCTCGGACATAGAAAAATTCATTATGGGACACGGCATAGCTCGCGCCATTGCCCGACATCCATGTGGAACCACCTAAACTGGGAATGTACGCGGTGAATCCGCCATTTCCGATGATATCTGTTTTTTTGTAAGTGACCTTACTTTCATACGCTGATGTATTTTGTTTTTGCGCTTTTTTCCGAGCTGAAGGATCACGGTACTCTTCCGCAACTGTAGCTAGTTTTTCTTCCAGCCTGCCATTTTTATTATATTCGGAATTATGAGTCCAGTTTGGAATTTTATTACCAAGTATATGATTAGCGATGCCCAGAAAACCCATCCCGACGTGGTGGGCAAAGTATTGCGGGATGATTAGAAATTTTGCGTTCTCACCTTCACCGCGAAATTCGATCGATTCGAAATGTCCATAGCGTTCGCGTACACCCATTTGATCCATGCGTTTTAAATTATCCGAAACTTCTACGGGTTCCATACGACTAGCCATCTGACTGGCATAAGGCGCGAAAACGTTATCACCATTTACAATGTACTCGCGTGACTGTGAAAGCGAAGGCGTTCCCAATGCGGCATACCGACTTAATGTCACGGAGTTTGCTTCCGACTGACCCCAAACATTAAATTTTCTTTCGGCCATTTGATGATTGACCGCTTGTCGATCCGCATCGCCCATTGGAGTGCCGTCATGTTTAAAAAACAGACTCGGCATTAAATATTCAAACATTGTACCTGTATAACTTTGGAAAGTAAGATTTGGATTTGAACTGATATTATTCAATTCCGTTCCGAGCTTACGTTTGAGGTTAGTCCAAGACTCTGGCGGAATATGGCCCAGCATGATGGCGACTAGGTAAGCCGAGCGCGCCTCTGAGATCAACATATCATATCGACCTGGCGTCGGTACGAACTTGCCATTTACGACATTGGCACCGTTATACATCAATTTTTCTTTTGGATCGTAAAGCTGATCAAAGCGCATCGTTTCTAGAATATGTTTTAAGTCTTTGACGAGCGCCGGATCGGATTTTCCCAAGGCGCTGATAATCGTTACAAGGTTGGCCGCAAAGTTTCCATTATCTACCGTAGATATGTATTTATCGGGCATTGGCTGGGGTTTGCCTTCCAAAGTGTACCAATTATATAGATGCTCGACTCTTTGTTCTTTTCCATTTACATCAGTAAACGTACTAGTGAATTTTGGAAGTGCCTTAATAGTATCAACGGTTTGACGAAGCCGTTTTAAACTTTCTTCTTTAGAAATGAAGCCAAGCTCCTTGGCCGTAATCGTCGACAACATATAGAGTCCAATATTAGTGGGTGAAGTGCGATTAGCGATTTTAAGATTCAGATCGGACCCTGTTAACTTTTTCTTTTTACGTCGCATCCAATTGGGCGCGATATCTGGGTTCGACCATTCTTCAGGAGCCACATAGGTCGAACGTTTGTCTTTGCGCGGACTCATTACGTTTTTAACATACACATTATCAGGTGGTAAAAAATTGGTTTCCGCATTCACGTTTTCTGCATAAAAATTCCATTGTTCTTTGGCCACCTTTTTTAGATAGGCCGTTGCGTTGGCTTCAGCTATTTTTTTTTCTTTAACACTTCGTAGGTAAAAACCATGACAGGAATTCGAAGAGGCGGTACTGGCAAAAGCACTGCCCAAAAATAGGGTCATCGAGATGTAAACTATGAATAGTCGAATAAAATTTAACATCGCGACTCCTTGGGCTTAAACTCTTCAATAAAAATAGACACCAACCACACAGTAGTACAAAGCGGGGTCCATAAAAATTAAGGTTAACGGTTGAGAAGCGATATGCGTAAATATCTGAAACTATTAGACTAGTTATGATTTACTATTGTCTGGAAATAAAGATATGTAAATTTTTCTTGTTGGCAATCTGGCTAATAAGGAACCCTCTGTCTAGGTTCTGAGCAACTATTTACTATCCACTTTGGCGTAAGAATATCTTGCTTTATGTACTCATCATAAATTTAAATTCTTTAGTATCTGCGGTCAGGGTCGCACATTGCTGAATGAGCGCACGGCCCACCATGGGATAGAAAAAGCTAAGCTCTTCTGGGTCCCCGCCCTCTGATATTAATCGAATGACTCGATCAGAACGCCTAATAGAAACGCGGCCAACGACTTTGCGTACAAAGCCAAAATCGAAAATAATTTCTTTCGCGTTCACTGAAACTAAAGTGGCTTTGACCAGAATGCTCGACGTGCGCACAAACAAAATACGTTCATCTGGCAGAGTCACTAGCAGGCCTTGTCTTTCTTTTTCATCGATCGTTTGAATTTTGATCGCGCCTAATGGTGCCGTTTCCAGAACTTCGAACGTCGGCGGCGTGCCGGTGATGATACCAACATTGACTTCGTTTTCAGTAATTTCTACGTCGTTTTCTTCTTCACAAGCAGTACATGTGAACGACGCCCATTTATCAGGGAAGGTTACTTTCAGATCACATAGCGTTAGTATCTCTTCTAGGCTGTAGCTTTTTTTACATTCATCGCAGTGCAGTTGCCCAGGAGCAACATTCAAGTGTTCTTCCATCTCGCTAATCCTTATGTCTTTTTTTTGATGCTTGATATATACGGATAATAGAAACTAAGCACAAGATTAAGATTAAATTTCGCAACAAATGCCAAACGTCCCTATATTTTTTTCCTATTGGCAATTTAGGTCAAAATACAATCTCAATTGTCTAATCTCACTACAATCACAACCTCACAGATTCGTTTTGGAGTTTGGTACGGCTTGCAGGAATCCCCTCGTAATCAAACATCTCTTCAATAAAGGAATTTTACATGAAAACGGTGATATTAGTTTTACTCGCGACTCTTTCTTTCCATACTGCATTTGCTGGTCAAGGCGATGCCTGCGCTGATGCTTATCAAGCGTTAGGTTACGGTTCGAATTATAGCCGAGACGGTTTAGTGCAGTATTGCAACGAAATGGGCTACATTGCCGCTCACGCGGAAGCGGTTATGTTATATCAAGGTCGCACGAGTACAGGAGCTAATGAAATTTTCGCATGGGTTAAGGATCAATCATTCACGGCTGCTCACATTTCAGCCGCTCGACATTACATCAAGCTAGGGACAGACACTGGTCTTACTGAAATTCTAACTTACATAAAAAGCGAAAACTTTACAAAGAAACAAGTCTCATGCGCCATTGAAGGAGCTCCAGAAACTGTAGAAAAATTCACAGAGTGGTTAGTGTATTGCAAATCTCAGTCGCCTGCGCAATAAGCATGCTCCGGCGCTGAAGAACTCTTAAAAGCTAAAATGATTTTACTGGGATGCCAAGCCGACCTCGGCATCCTGAAATAGACTGCGGGATAAAAAATCCATAAATGCCAAAAGCTAATATGAAACACAAACCAAAGCATTAAATGAAATGCAATTGAGATCATCGCCGCTCGTTTTCTAGTTCTTGGAAAAAGAAACATTGTCGCTAGCGCAAGTTCTCCTAATACAGTCAACCATCCTGCCATTCGGTACAGAATTTGGCTGCCATCCAGTATCGTGGCCAGAGTGGGATTAAAGTTAAGCATGTGAATGTATATACTTAAACCGGAGTTCATCCAATCTAGCCCGGATACCACTAGTTTAGACAGCGCCGCTTGATAATAAATCGTCGCAAAAATTAATGAAAGAGCCGTCGCTAGGTCTTTTTGAGTGTTTTCATCTTTCGAGCGTAGGCCCGCCATTAAAGTTAATATAGAAATGATTACGATGTGAGTATTATAATTCCAAAGTGAATTTGATATCACGCCAAGACTGAGAAATAAAATTCCCGATACCAATTGAAATACCGATAGAGTTAAGTTTTCAGGCCATTTCAACAAAGCCACAGATGTGATCAACAGGATAGATTTTAAAATCCAAAACAAATCGATACTATTTAGGATACCCTCTATACCTGTGCTATCGAAAAAAATTGTTTTGAATTCTATCAACCGATGATCAATCGGACCAAAAATAGACCAGATAATAAAAAATAGAGATAGCGTTCTAACGATTCCCGCGCGCTGACTATCGTACATAGGATTTCTCGGCGGCTATATATTCGATTGAGGGATGTGTTTCGTATTTTTCCTGCTGCTCTATTTTTGAAACTTTTAAAACAATTTGAATCTGTGTGAAGCTCCCCGGATTTATTTTCACCTTTTCCCATCTCTCGTCGAACGCAAAATGCGACTCCTCTAAATGATGGTTAATATAATCCAGCAGAGCATCTAGTTTCACTTCGTCTCTACTTAGCGCTGCATCTCCAACTACTGATCTGGCCATAAAAAACTCCATGGGTAGAACGTTACCGGGATCTAAATCGTAGATTTCATTCCCTGAGGTAATTCGAATGATCCATTGACCCGATTTTTCTTTGGGCAATTCGCTAAAAACATTGAGCGACGGGAAAGGCCAAACGTTTTTATTAAGCACGGTGCACACTAGGCTCCCCGTTAGCCATAGTAAAAGAATCCCGTAGAACAGCTGTCTCAAAGGTTTACCCGACTAGCGAGTTCATTCGAAATGGGACGAGATAATTTTAATTCGCTATTTTCAAAAAAATAAATAGCGGGGTGTCTTCGCGTCCATGGATTGATCGACGGAATATCGTATCCTCCGACGTTAGTTATCACTAACCAGTCGCCCGGTTTCGCGTCGTTGATCGGCAATCCCAAATGAAATAAATCACTTTCAAAACAATTTGCTCCGTAGACTTTGTATACTTTTTCAACTCCTGAACTCTTATGTTGCAAAGGAAGTAACTGATGGCGCCAACTATGGAACGAGCGTACTTGATGAAGTCCAGAATCTAATACCAAAATATTTTCGCTGAATCGATGTTTTAACGTGGCCACTTGGCAAAACAATAAACCCGCGTCTTCAACTAAACTTCGTCCTGGTTCAAAAACCAATGTGAATGTGCTTGGGTTTAAACCCCGGCTCGTCATATGAGTGAGCAGTCGCAGGCACCACTGAGTTAAATCAGGCAAATCCTTGCCTTCGCGATTGGAAAGCGCGGGAAATCCACCGCCTAAGTCGATCCACGGCATTCCATCTGTTTTTCCATGAACTACTTTTTTTATTATGTCCGTATAACGATCAAGCTCTATAAGGTAGTTTTCAATGTGGGTCAGGTTGGATCCCACGTGCAGATGAACTCCCGAGACAACGGCGCCTGACTGATAAATATCATCATAAATTAAATTAAATTCATCCGTGGTAAAACCAAAACGAGAATACTGGCTTTTCTCGTAAATATGAGACAATCGTAATCCCAATTTAATTTCTTTTAACTTGTTTGGGAAAAGACGTTTAAGTTCTTCCCATTCAACAAAACTATCCAGTTGAATGGTGACACCATGTTCAACAGCCAGTCGCAATTCGTTTTCCTTTTTTATGGGGCCATCAAAAAAAATATCTTTACCCAAATGCCCATCAGCTAGAGCACAATTCAATTCATCACCGGAAACAACCTCGGCCCCAAAACCTAACGACTTCAATTTTGTAGTCACGTCTTTCACTGAGTTAGTTTTGTAGGAATAAAAATAGCGAACATTGGGAAACAGAGAGAAACTTTTTTTAAATTCGTTTGCACGAGTTTCGATCAACGTCGAATCCATAACGTAAAATGGACCGTCGTAGGTAGTAATAGACAAATACTGTTCTTTAATTTTTAAAGCGGTCTCGATCATTTTTTTTTTTATATCTGAAGGGCGATGGTTTGGTAGCGGCGATGTTCATTTAAAACCTTTCGAATTTCAAACAATCGGTCAGCGCACACTTTTAATTCTGCAGGTCCTAATTTCTTGGAATTGCTGTTAAGTTGACTTTGAATCGATTCCTGAATTTCTTCATCCGTATTTTGGGGAAGCTGAATCTGGTCTGATTTAAACAACGCAAAATGAGTCGACAGAAAATCAT
>CAZCHT010000084.1:0-19590 GCA_964498705.1 uncultured Bdellovibrio sp.
TAGAAGTAATAGATCGATCCCACGGAAGCCGCTGGTAGCAAGGCTCCTCGGCTAATGCTGTAAAGAAAATTAAATTCTAAAAAGAACGAATTTCCAATCCAATCTGTATCCAATTGATTGTACTGAACACCTAAATTTGCTAGCAGAAAATCGACTCCGATTTTTCCATTTCGTAATTCGTTTTTTGATAAAACTTGATCTAAAATATATGAGTTACCGCGAAGATCTACATTGTCTGAATTGTACCAACGAGAATATCCGAGTGTGATGTAAGGAGATACAAACTGACTTTCGAAACTCGTTTTCCAGCCCGCGAAAAACGTATTAAACCCATATCCATTACCAAATCCGACCTGCGCCGCGTTTTGTGCGTCAAAATTTATGTCAGCAACGCCGCCAATTTGTCCAAAAACTCCCGCCAATCCGATTCCGGCGCCTAATTTTCGGTGATCACGCATCTCCCAATTCGAATTATATGTGGATTGATAGTAATTTTTTGAATTAGCTGACCTTGTGTCGGTACTCGAAGATGGTGTTGATGTCTCATTTTGTGTCTTCGATGATCTATTCGGCGTGATTTCTACTGTCGAAATTTCTTGAGCCAGAGTGAATTGTGCTAAAACCAGAGTGAAAATTAGAATTAATGTCTTCACAGAACATCCTTTTGTATAAGTATGGACTAAATTCCTGAGTTACAACCCATCTCTAATCAAAATATTGTGGGATCGTCCAGAACTTTTGACTGAGATGGCGTGCTCTCTCATTAATTTAGTCACAAAAGGATCATTTTGGCATCGAAATTGCCGTTTTTTTACCACAGCGGCTACTTCGATGCTTCAACTATTAGAAAAATAACTACTTAGTATTACTTTGCACAACCAGCAACAGCGCTATTCATAGCATTAACGGAACTCTGAGAGCTGTAGTAGTTAGGATATAGTTTTTCTAAACAACCCAGGCTGTTTTTCTTTAACTTTTCTCCGCCTTCAACAGCTTTATCGGCCGCATTAACAGCACTCATTCCAGAATAGTATTTTTCATACATATATTTGATTAATGTTAACTTCCCACGCATATTTTTTCCTGAACCTGCAGCCGCTTTATCCATTGCGTTTACTGCGCTTAAACCACTGTAGTACTTTTCATATAGATATTTTGTGATTTCTAAATCCACGCCGCCTTTACAAGCTGCCGATGCTTTATCGGCAGCAGCCGATGAAGACAACCCTGAATAATATTTTTGATAAGAGAAATCATAGCACGCAACAAAATCACTGCTGCCTGGGTGACTACTTCCGCCGCCAGATGATGATTCTGAAGTTAACAATTCGATCGCTTCGCGAAGTTTAACTTCGGCTTCATCGATATTTTCTTGTGATGCTTCTGACGTTTGAGCCACACTTTTAACTGTGTTAGCTAATTTAATGACTGTGCTTACGTCACCTTCAGCCGCCAATAGCGCCTGACCTAGAAAAAGACTCGTGATTACTAATTTTTTTAGCATAGATGCTCCCCATTTTTAAAATGAGGCGCCAACATAGGATGAAAATTGTAAAACAACCACTGTCATGTTCTCAGACAGTGATTACTTACACAAAATTGCGTTAGACTATAGTATTTTGGCTTTGATGCCTTCTTGCTGAAGGAATTTTCGGATTTGAGGACCATCAAGTGGTTCTAAACGGAAAAGAAGTTTGTGAATAAGGTCATAACTTTCTTCTGCTTTTTTAGATCGTAACCCGGTAGTTAAGTAAGCCAAATCATCGCTGATTTTAACAAAGTTATCTAATAGTCGGCCCATTTCTTTATTTTTCGATGTTTTTTCTAACAGACTCAGCGTTTTATTGAAATTACTGAGCAGTTTATCCATCTGAGAAATAATATTCCCCATTGAACCTTCGTTTTTGTTCACCAATTCTATTAATTTTCCGGCCAAACCATAACTTTGCGAAATTAACTGATCAATTCGAGGTGGATCTTCACCGCGAACGAATCCATTAGGTGGAAGTTCTGGCTGATCTAACCCGCCTGGTGAAACCTCTAAGAATTTTTCCCCGATAACACCCGCAAGATTGATAAAAAACTTAGAGTCTTGACGGACTGTTTTCCACGCTTTCTTATCCACAGAGATTTGCACCTGTAGCTTCACTTCCTCGTTAGAACCCGGCATTTTAAAATCAGGAACAAAGGTAATGCTTTTAACTTTCCCTACTTTAATACCCATTACTCGCACAGGGGAGCCTTGTTCGATACCACCCGCGAAGTTATACATCACATTTAAATCGTAAGAATCACTAAAAGGCGAAACTAAACCGACTAAATAGGCAAAAACGAAAATCAAAACGATTGCGCAAACTGATAGTAACCCAACTTTAGTTTCAACTTTCATTTATTCCCCTAGTAAAAATATGAAAACGTATATGACAGTACAAAATCAAGAACTATGATCGCCACTGAAGCAAAGACTACACTTTGGGTGGTTGCTCGACCCACTCCATCAGCACCTGATTTACAATGGAAACCGAAATAGCAACTGACCAATGGAATCACAAATCCGAAACAAAACGCCTTTATAGAAGCGAAAACGATATCTTGAAAATCCACGAAACGCCTCATCGCTGTAAGGAAAACGCCGACGGGATATCCCAAGAATTTATCTGCCACGATCATCGCAGCAAAAATACAAATCATGTTTGCAATGATACTTAATAATACACAGCCAATAGTCGAAGCGATCAACCTCGGAACAATCAAAAACCGAACCGGGTTTATTCCTAGCATTTTAAGAGCATCTATTTGTTCAGTGACTTTCATTGAACCAATTTCCGCGGCCATGCCTGCCCCAATTCGAGAGGTCAACAAAAGCGCTGTTACAACGGCGCCTAGTTCTCTTAAAATTAGCAATGAAGCAAAACCGGGAACCATAGAATCATTTTGAATAACAATTTTCATATGGAAAGACGATTCTAAAATGGTAACGATTGATGCAAACGTCACACAAAATGCAATCGTCCACAGACTTCCGTTAGCTACAAAATATAGCTGCTGAATTGTCTCTTTTCTTCGGGGAAGATGCGCAAATAACTGCACCATTGTGGCAGCTACCAATTGGAGGAATGAACTCATATTTTTATAAGTAACAATTACGAAGTGGCCGAATATCGAGAATGGATTGTGTGTCTGAATGTTTGTTGTCGATTTTGCCGTCATTTATCCTACTGCAAACCAGGACATCAATAATTGTCCTAAAAAGCTGGTGCCCCAATCGAAAACGACGATGGATACCATGGTTAAAACTGACGTGCTGACAACGGCGCGACCGACACCTTTTGCTCCGCCCGTGGTGAAATAGCCCATGTAGGTACAAATAGTCGCAAGTACCAACGCATACGACATACATTTAATTAACCCACTAATCATTGAGGGAATTCCCAAAATAGTCGGGATATGTCGTACATATTCTTGTGGATTAATTCCCGCAAAAACAACTCCTAGAGTGGCTCCGCCAATTACGGACAACATCAATCCGGCCGTGAGTAAAAAGAATGACGAGATAATAATTCCCAGAAATCTAGGCAAAATAATTTCTTGAATGGGATCAGCACCTAAACATCGAATCGCATCTATCTGTTCAGTGACTTTCATAGTTCCCAGTTCCGCCGACGTAAATGCGCCGACTTTACCTGACAACATAAATGCGATCAGCATAGGTCCAACTTCCCGGATCGTCGCACTGGTGGCTAGTCCCCCAAGATATGCGGCGGCTCCAAACTCATTCACCTGCATCGAAAACTGAACCGTCATAATTCCACCGACAAAAAATCCGGCCATGGCTGTTGTGGGAAAGCTTTGCACGGTAACATGCCAAATTTGTTCCATTACTAATTCTAGTCGGCAAGGACGCACCCACAATGTCGTCAGTACGTCCTTCAAAAACAGCATAATTTCGCCTAAACGATTAAAAAATAGTGCTGTCGATTTCATAATGAATCCCGGGCTTCCGCTAGAAAATCACGAACAAGAGGAACCTGAGACTGTAGCAATTGTTTTGGAGTTCCTTGATCTACAATTTGCCCCTGATCCAAAACCACGATTTGGTCCGCAATCTTAAGCGCACAGTGCATATCGTGGCTAACAACCATCGATGTTGTGTTTAGTTTTCGCGATAAGTTTTGAATCAGCGTATTTATAGAATTTGTTGTAACGGGGTCTAAACCGGTGGTTGGCTCGTCAAAAAGCAGTACTTTGGGCTGCAAAACAACTGTCCTAGCCAAGCTAACTCGCTTTTGCATTCCGTATGAAATTTCACCTGGCCGTTTAGTCAGTATGTTTTCTAGATTCACAAGACTTAAAGCTTGCTCCACGCGGTTCAAAATCTCGGTTTCGTCTAAGTTAAAATGTTTCCTTAGTCCGAAAGCGATATTTTCATAGATAGTTAATGAGTCAAATAGCGCCGGGTGCTGAAACACCATTCCGCACTTTTTTCGAATGGGCAAAAACTGTTGTTCCGAAAAATTAGATACGTTTTCACCATCAATCCAAATTTCGCCAGAGTCTGGCTTCATCAAGCCTACTGTGTTTTTCAGAAGAACAGACTTTCCGGTTCCAGAGGTGCCCAATATAAAAACGATCTCGCCTGCTTTTATATGCAGATCGATCCCCTTTAACACCGTTCGGGTTCCAAATGATTTCACTAATTTCTTATATTTAATCATGCGTTAGCCTATAGGATAAAAAATTAACTCATCAGCTTCAAAGTATTGTATTGAACATCAGAAAATACGCACCTTTGTCTGTAGAAGTTAGTCCTGAAAATGTCCTTGGCCGATGTCCTAATTTTCAATGAAACAATTCATAATATTCTAAATAGTCCGAAAACTAGATAAGCTATGAATATGAAATCATTTTTTACAATTTTTATCGTGCTTTTTTTAAATTTTAACACTTGGTCAGAAACAAACAAAAGTGAAGGCAAAAAAGCCATCCTTTCGTATGCGCTTCCATCAAAATTAGATTGGAAGCAAGCAACTGGTGATGATGTGCTTCCGGACACTCAAATCTTCTCTCTCGAAGAGACGGAAGATTTGAGATTAGCATCTATTCAAGTCGGCAACGATGCATTGTGGGATAAATTTGTAAGTTTAGATAAGGAAAAAATATTTCAAGAAATATCCGAGGGAAAAAAGGTAGCTCACAAAGCGGCCGGCATCACAGATTGGAAAGCAGATAAGAGCATTCAGAAAAAATCAGATAAAGAAATTATATTTGAAATGACCGGAAGTTACACTGAAAATGCAATTAAAAAACATTTCATCGAAAAATACTATATGACGCCTCACGGATTCATTTTGATGACTTTGAAATGGACTACAAAATCTAATCCCAAGTTGGTGAAAAAAGCGGAAGCAGAATTCAAAAATGTCTCATTCAAGACGGAGATAAAATAGTGAAAACGATTTATGCATTAATCTTACTGATTTTGGGTTCAATTATTGCCCAGGCTGCTGATGAATACAATCGTGAAGAATGTGATAGCGTGATTAACGTAAAAAAATATCTCGTCGCGGGATCACTCGACAACAAATCTGCCGGCGGGAAAACTTATAATTTCGAACGTATTGTTGGAGATTTAGAAAACGAACTTCTGAGTGGAGAAAAACCAAGATCCAAAAACTTTGAGTGTCTAAACATGCTTCATAAAAAAGCAAATGAGGACGCAACGGAATATTGGTCGAGTCGCTTAGCAAAATCAACATGTGCGGGTGACGACGGCGAACCTCCAAAAGTTAAGCCAGCAGATTGTGATGATGACACTTGGGACAAGTTTCATGCTAGTAAAGCTCTCATCGATAGATCTGCCTACAGAGTCAAGAAGTTAACTAAAGATTGTGTTGTGAGAAATGGTGTTAGCTCTTGCCAACAAATGAAAGCATTGTTGGATATACAAGAATTGGCTGAACCTCTTGCTGAAAATAATATGGATAAATGTTGTGACATGGAAAGTGGATCAGGATTCAAAGTTCTACGTAGTTTCTACACTATTGAATTCAGTGACACAACGGATGCCGACTTACAAAAAGAATGTTACAAAAGAACCCGTCCCGGAAACACTGGTGCTTTTTCTTTAGCTGGTGCTGGAAAATGTATCAAAGGTATCTTGTGGGGACTTGGGGAAGCCGTTGCTAAATGGTTTAAAATGGCAAAGTCGTTAACGGAACTCGGCTCATTATCCGAAATTTGGGGAGCTTTAACTAGTCCCGGTATTGGCGCAAAAATATTTGGTTTACTAAAAGCCATGGGTGAGCAGTTTTCTGCGCAGCTGGGCGCTTCTGTAAACTGCTTTACTGGTGAATATCAAGCTGAACAAATTTGTAAATTATCTTCAAGCCTGATCGTTGATTTCTTCGTTGGCGGCGGAATCGCAAAAGGCATTGGATTTCTTTTAAAAGTAGTGAAAGCCGGCGTTAAAGATATCGCCTTAATTGCAAAAGAACTTGTTTCTGCGGGTGCTTCAAAAATTGTATCCAAAATAAGACCGACCGGTGCCGCCAGTAGAGCCGCCACGTCCACCGCCACCCGCGTGGCATCCAAGAAAGCAGCATCTAATTTAGCAGTGGCTTTGAAACCCGTAGGCGATTTTAGTAAATCGGTCGCAGCACGTGTCCGTAAGCTTAGAGAGCGGGAAAAGATCACTCCACGAAATGCGTCGAACGGAATTGAGCCAACGATGAACCTAGGACCAAATGCAGCGACCACAGTCGCAGCGGCTGAACCTGGCGCTGCGGTCGCAGCACAAACGACAACTGCAAGCACAAATGCAGCATCTCAAGCGGCATCAAGAACCTCATCTGGAGCTAGTTCTGGGTCAGTTAAATTGACAACCAAAACGGTTGGAAAAATTGAAAAAGACATTCGAGCATTCAAAGACGTCGATTATAAAGCCATGTATGCCACTAAAGGAACTCGGGCAATCGACGCTCCTGAAACTCTATTTGTGAATCCAAAAAGATTGGCGGGAAAAACGCCAGCACAAAGAATGAAAATAATCGAAGACGCGGCGGCAGCTAAGCGTGCAAATGTAGACCGCTTGGCAAATACAAGCCATGCTAGGCGCTTAACTCAAGCACAGGCTAGAGAGCTTAGAAATAATATTGACGATGCCGTCGCTAGAGTTCGCAGTCGTTATGGATTACCTAATAACGGCGCAGCCGGAGCCGCCGCTCGCGTTGCAACAAGCGGGTCCGCCGCAGTCCCTGCTGATTTGACGGGGGCCGTAGCCAAAGGAATCGATACTACCATTCCAACTACTCCGACAAGTACAGCCCAGACAACCGCTACTGTGGGCACTTCGCAAGCCACAGCAACTAATTTCATGAACACTTCGGTTTCCTTTGCCGAAAATCTTCCCAAAGTAGACATTCAGGCAATAGCGTCTGCGAGTACTAAAATTAACAAAACACTGCAGCAGCAACTGGACAATATGACGTCGTTTGAACAACGGGCACGAGCCAATGCAGCAGCGGCTAATCCGTCTTCGACGGCAAGATCATCAGTTTGGGCCAATCAAAGCAATCGCGCTATTTCTAAAGACGCCATTCGCCGTCACGGAGAAATCGAAGAGCTTTATAAAAAAGGTCTTATCAATGACCAGCAAGCCCATGCGATGCATGACATTGTTCGTGTTACAGAAAATTCGGCGACGGGAACAGCGACTCGATATAGTACTCAGTATATTTCTACGCCGAACACAAATCCGGGCACATTTGTTTTAAAAGAAAGAAATCCTCCGCTGACAGCGGGAAAGGTTCTAGGGAATGTTTCTACTGGTGGAGATATAGGTTCTTTGCAAACCAACAAACAAGCTTATGAAACGTCTGATGCTGCCAACAGCGGTCGCTATAACCGAGATACAGTCAATGCATCAGTTCTTATAGTGCAAAAACTGACACCGACGTCTGTCCGAAACGAGTTTTCAAAACTTAAAACAGAAGATGATATCTTGGATCTTGCCGATGACCTTCGAATAAAAGTAAAAACTGTGGAAGCGAATTTGGGGGCAAACCCAGAAGAAGGCCAACCAGAAAAATTAAATGCTTTATTTAAAGCTATTAACGACGAACGCGATCGTGCCATCGCGCGAATAAAAGCTGCAGAGCCGTCAAAAGCGCCCGCATCGACAGACGCACCAAAGGCGGGGCCAGCAGCGCCCGTCTCTACTCCCATTCCTTCACTGGATGAACTTAAACAAACCGACTAATAGTTCTGTTTTATAAATCTTGTGACCGATTAGCCGTAAGGGGACCATTGATGTCCCCTTTTATAAATTGTTGAACAGCAGGATGATCAAACTTTTTAGTTTCCTCAACCGTTCCTGTTAAAATTAAATCTGATTGATAGACCATCCCGATCTTATCCGCGATTTGATAAACTCGATTCATGTCATTTGAAATAACTACGATCGTAGATTTATTTTTAACTTTCAAATCCGCGATCAAATCGATGATTTTCTTTGAGGTGATCGGATCTAAACCTGCTGTTGGATCATCATACAATATGATCTTGGGATCTAGAGCTAATGCCCGTGCAATCCCCAAGCGCTTTTGCATCCCACCGCTGATTTCATCCGGAAATAAATTGCGGGCATGGCTGATGCCCACCGCATTTAAGTAGTACTCACCAATTTCTGTAATTTCCTGTTCTGATTTTTTAGTATTTTCTCTTAATGCAAAACTAATATTTTCTAGGCATGTGAGTGAGTCAAAAAGAGCATTTTTTTGGAAAAGCATCCCCATTTTCTTCAGCAAAACGAGTTTATCTGCATCTGAACGCTCCTGCCACGTTTTGCCCTCGATGAATACGTTTCCTGAAGTTGGCTCGATAAGGCCAGCGATCAATTTCAAAAGCAGAGTTTTACCCTGGCCGCTGGGACCCACAAGACCAAAACTTTCCCCTGGCTGAATAGCCAGTGCCACATTTTTTAACACGTCCTGATCATCAAACCGGACAGATAAATTTCGCAATTCTATCAATGGATTCACTATGACTCGCCTCAACCTGACTTGTAAGAATTCACATTTTCAGATTAGATATATTACCGATTCTAAAAGAGAAAATGTCAAATGTGATTTTGACCAAATGTAGGAGTGAAAACGAATGAACATTCACGAGTATCAAGCAAAAGAAATCTTGAGAAAATTTAACGTAGCTACGCTGAAAGGCAAAGTAGCATTTAATGCAGACGATGCTGTTCAAGCAGCCAAAGAAATTGGCGGCACAGTTTGGGTTGTCAAAGCTCAAATTCATGCTGGTGGTCGCGGTAAAGGTGGCGGTGTAAAAGTCGCAAAATCTTTAGACGAAGTTAAAGATTTCACAAAAAAAATGATCGGAATGACATTAGTCACTCATCAAACAGGCCCTGAAGGTAAACTTGTACAAAAAGTTTTTATTGAACAAGGTTGCAATATTCTAAAAGAATACTATGTGGCGTGTCTTGTTGACCGCGTTACTGGACGCGTGACGATGATGGCATCTTCTGAAGGTGGCGTAGACATCGAAGAAGTAGCTGAACATAGTCCTGAAAAAATTAAAAAAGTGACCATTGATCCGGTGATTGGCTTAGCTGGTTTTCAAGCTCGTCAATTGGCTTTCGAAATCGGAATGGCTCCAGAGATCGTTTCTAAAGCGACTAAGTTCTTTGTTGGTTTATACCAAGCGTTTATTCAATCTGATTGTTCAAGCGCAGAGATCAATCCATTAGTTGTAACTAAAGAGGGCGACGTTCTTGCTTTAGATGCGAAAATGAATTTCGATTCAAATGCTCTTTACCGTCATCCAGAAGTTATGGAATTGCGCGATCTTGCTGAAGAAGATCCAGCAGAAATCGAAGCTTCTAAATTTGACTTAGCGTTCATCAAATTGAATGGCAGCGTGGGTTGCCTAGTGAACGGTGCGGGTTTGGCTATGTCGACTTTGGATATTATCCAATTGCACGGCGGCCAACCAGCGAACTTCCTTGATGTGGGCGGCGGCGCTAACAAAGAGAAAGTAACTGCGGCATTCAAAATTATTTTAAAAGATCCAAATGTAAAAGCGATCCTAGTAAATATCTTCGGTGGTATCATGAAGTGTGACGTTATTGCTGAAGGTGTTATCGCTGCATCTAAAGAAGTAGGACTAAAAGTTCCTTTGGTTGTTCGTCTTGAAGGTACAAACGTAGAATTAGGTAAAAAATTATTAAAAGAAAGCGGTTTAAATATCACTCCCGCAGACGACTTAACAGATGCAGCTAAAAAAGCAGTTGCAGCGGCTAAAGGCTAAGAAAGGAAATCACTATGGCAATTCTAATTAATAAAGACACACGAGTTATTTGTCAGGGCTTCACAGGAGCTCAAGGTACTTTCCATTCTGAGCAGTGCGCAGCTTATGGAACTAAAATGGTTGGCGGCGTGACGCCGGGAAAAGGTGGATCTACTCATATCGGTCTTCCGGTATTCAACACTGTTTTAGACGCTAAAAAGCAAACGGGCGCTAACGTTTCTATGATTTTCGTTCCACCAGCGGGTGCGGCCGACTCAATCATGGAAGCCGTTGATGCCGATTTAGATTTAGTTATCTGCATCACTGAAGGTATCCCTGTTTTGGATATGGTTCGTGTAAAAAGATTTATGGAAGGTCGTCACACTCGTTTGATCGGTCCTAACTGCCCGGGCGTTATTACTCCTGGACAATGCAAGATCGGTATCATGCCAGGTCACATTCATAAACCTGGTCGTATCGGCGTTCTTTCTCGTTCGGGTACATTAACTTACGAATCTGTATTTCAATTAACTCAACTTGGTTTGGGTCAATCGACGTGCGTAGGTATCGGCGGCGATCCAGTGAATGGAACAAACTTTATCGACGTATTGAAAATGTTCAATGCAGATAACGACACAGACGCAGTTATCATGATCGGTGAAATCGGCGGATCCGCTGAAGAAGAAGCGGCGGCTTACATCAAAAAAGAATTCAAAAAGCCAGTCGCCGCGTTTATCGCTGGTGCGTCTGCGCCTCCGGGAAAACGTATGGGCCATGCCGGCGCGATCATCAGCGGCGGAAAAGGCACAGCAGAAGCGAAATTCGCAGCTTTAGAAGATGCGGGTTGCAAAATTTCTAGAAGTCCGGCCGATATGGGTACGACTTTGAAATCAATGCTAAAATAACTTTAAAAATCAGAAATAGGGTGCTAGTACCACCCTATAAACCAAATACCTCGGGGAGATTACAATGGCTTTAGAGAGAACATTTTCTATCATTAAACCAAACGCAGTTAAGAAAAACGCTATCGGTGATATCGTAAAACATTTTGAAGAGAACGGTCTTCGCATTGCTGCGATGAAATTAGCTCTTTTATCAAAAGAAAAATGCGAATTATTCTACGCTGAACACAAAGAGCGTCCATTTTTCGGTGAACTAGTAAGCTTCATGACGTCAGGTCCTGTTGTCCTTATGTGTTTATCTGGCGAAAACGCAGTTCTAAAAAATCGCGACCTTATGGGCGCAACAGATCCTAAAAAAGCTAACGCCGGCACAATCCGCGCTAAGCACGGTGACAACATCGGCGAAAACGCAGTTCATGGTTCAGATTCTCTTGAATCAGCAAAACGCGAACTAGCTATTTTCTTCGACAAACACGAATTCGCTAATTCTTAAAAAATCGGTGCCAGGCTACTTTTCCGGACGCACCGCTGCCGGAAAAGTAGGACTAGCCGCCCGCCCTGGCACCTTTTTATTAGCGGTAGAACCAGAGACACATAGCGCTTGAAGCCATGTTCGTCCTTCTTTTTAAAAGTAAATTTCCAATCATACTGCGAACATAATCCACTGGAACGATCGCGCTGTTCATACCATTTCGATAAGAAACATAGCGATCAGATTTTCCACCACCTGAAAGAACGCCAATCAACTGACCATCCTCTGTAAAAACAGGGCTGCCCGAGCTTCCTCCGCGCGAATCTGCCGTCGAGTGCAGAATAAATTTTTTATTTTTGTCTTCGCGATGAAGTATTTCACCCTGGCTTAAACTGATTCGCATGGATTGGACCCATGAACCAGCCTCATCACGGTGCTGAAGGGCTGGATAACCGAGAATATAGTTTTTAATTTTTAGATACTGTATCGCTTGGTGTTTAAGTGATTTTCCTAAACTCATCTCTAAATTAACTAACGGCGAATCGGGATGAGAATTTGCAATGAAATAACCAATGTCGCTGGCTCTACCGGAAAATTTCCAATCTGGAGTCACATCTTGAAGCGCGCCGATTTCGGTGGGCCTGACGGAATACTCTGATGTCAGGCGGCTATTAACGCCGCTTTCCCAGTAGCCACCCTGATGAAGCGAAAGGCGGGTTACCATATCTTTAAGTTGCTTCGGGTGTACGTCGTAGAGTACGTGGCGAGCTGTTATGAACACGGATTTTCTTCCATCGTTAAAAACTAAAAAAGCCGTGCCGATGGCGCTACGGTGCCGGTCGGAATGAACCATAAATACTCGTTTAGAAAGCTGTTGAAATATGGATGGCATCTCATCGATCGAATGGTTAAAGCCCACGTTAGCAAACAAGGTTGACGACCAGAGAATGTGTAAAACCAGTGGTAAAATAATATTATGCCGCATGAGGAGTTAAGTGTGCCAGATTGCACATCGTTTTTCACCTGTAGAGAATTAGACAAAGAGACATAAATTGCCCTCACAAGTTACACACAACTTACATATGTAACTTGAACAACGGGGAAATGAATATCTGGTCCTCAAACTTTGTATATGGCATATTCGCCAGTTATTGGTGGTTATATGTATAAAGTCGGCGATCAGTTTCAGGTCACAATCGAAAAAATGGCAAATCGTGGAAAAGGTCTAGGTCGAATCAATGACCAAGTTGTCTTTGTTCCTTACTCGGCACCGCAAGACGTGTTAACGGTCAAGGCAACCAAAGTAAGCAAAAATTTTATCGACGCTGAAATCGTAGAAATTGTAAAAGGCAGCGAGCTGCGAGTGAAGCCAGCCTGTGTGTATTTTTCTGAATGTGGCGGCTGTCACTTCCAACATCTGGCGTACTCAACTCAAGTGACTATCAAAGATCAATTAGTTAAAGAAACTCTAAGCCGCGCACTTGGACCGATAGACGAAAAGGTTTTTTTATCTCCTATCGCATCCCCGCAAGAGTGGAATTATCGCAATCGCATTCAAGTTCATATTGAAAATAATCAGTTTGGTTTTATCAAAAGAAATTCAAACACTATAGTGCCGATTGAAAACTGTAAGATCGCAGAACCGGCACTGAATAAGGCGCTGACGGATTTGAAAAATACAGATTCTGTCAAAAATGCTGAAAAAATTGAATTGCTGATTGATAAAAATTTGCAAGTTCACCAGCGCGATCTAAATTCTCAAGGTCAACCTGTGATGTTTTCTCAAGTAAATCGTTTTGCTAATCAACTGCTTGTCGACTCGGTTGTGGAAAAAGTTGTTCACTTTCAGCCGAAAGCAAAAATTTATGATTTCTATTCTGGAGATGGAAATTTCTTAACCGCCATTTCTAAAAAATTACCAAAAAATGAAATCGTCGGAATTGAACTTAATCCCGGCTTAGTTCGCCTAGGTCGCAAGGAAATTGCTGAGCAGAAATTAAACGCAAACTATGTTCAGTCCTCTGTGGAAAACTACCTGGAAACTGTGTCATTAAAGGCGGCTGATACCGTACTTTTAGATCCGCCAAGAACGGGTTGTGACCCTAAGGCTATGCTCGTGTTAGGATCGTCCGCTAGAAAGAAAGTTGTTTATATAAGCTGTGAGCCAACAACTCTGGCCCGAGATCTGCGTTTGCTTAAAGAAACTGCTGTGAAATGGGGCCTCTCTTTACGTCTAGAAACAGTCCAAACTCTGGATATGTTCCCCCAGACCGAACATGTTGAAACTGTTGTGGAATTCTCGATCGATAAGATTGACACCCATACGACAACCCACTAACTTTAAATGGATGCTATTAAAGTGTACATTGCCCATTTTTATGGTGATTTTTTTCCTAAGTGGCTGCGTCTCTATGCGCGCAAATCAGGAAAAAGCGGCGCTCTTGCAAGCCAATGGACAGTCACTGTATGAAAATCAAAATTTCTCGTTAGCACTTAAAGAATTTTTGGCAGCCGAGGCTAACGATCCTGACAGTGCCTCGATACAAAATAACCTGGGTCTGACGTACTTTATGAAAGAGCGTTATCAGACCTCGATTAAACATTTTGAAAAAGCCGTTGAGCTAGATCCTAAATTCACAGACGCTCGAAATAATTTGGGTCGCACGTATACTGAAGTGGGCCGTTATCACGATGCGGAAAAAATGCTAACGATTGTTATAAATGATTTAACATACCCGGCTCAAGAACGAGCTTATATCAACATGGGCTTAAATTTTTTCAATCAGAAAAAATTTGAATCCGCAAAAGATAATTTTGCAAAAGCCATCGATGCACAACCTGATAATTGTTTTGCTCATACCTACTACGGCCGATCATATTTTGAATTGAAAAACTACAGCGCTTCAATAACTGCTTTAGATAAAGCCATCGAGTTCTGTCAAAAATTACTTATCGATGAACCACATTATTTTAGTGCACTTTCCTACTACCGCTTAGGTGAAAAACAGAAATCAATAACACGCTTTGAAGAAGTTATTAAGCTCTACCCTAATGGAAAATACGCCGACAAATCCAAGGGTATGTTAAATATTATAAAAAGGTAATCTCGATGAAGAAGACTGGGGAATTTTTAAAAAAAGCACGGGAAGATAAAGGTCTATCCATTCATGAAATTGGACTGTCTTTAAAAATTAATCCTAAGATTCTTAAACAAATCGAAGAAGGCGACAAAGATAATTTACCGGCCAAAACATTCTTGCGAGGATTCGTTCAATCGTATGCATTGTTTCTAAAAGTTGATCCTAACGAGGTTCTAAGAATATTTTCTGAAGAAATGGGAACAACTAAGCCTAATCAAATCAGTCTGACTTCTGGCCCGCAAATTCGAGGCGCTGGTCTTGAAATTGACGATCCTGAAAACAAAGATGATTTAGGAATTAAGCGCCATACAGGCCAAAATTTTTCAAAAGAAAAATTTGAATTCAAAAATATCGGAATCGGCATCGCTGTTTTCGTTTTATTATTAAGTCTAATTGCTGTTAGGAAAGTTGTC
The DNA here is from genome assembly GCA_964498705.1 of uncultured Bdellovibrio sp. Taxonomy (GTDB): domain Bacteria; phylum Bdellovibrionota; class Bdellovibrionia; order Bdellovibrionales; family Bdellovibrionaceae; genus UBA2316. The sequence continues at coordinate 15,224 of CAZCHT010000084.1, forward strand.
GAAAAATATCAAAAAGAAGCTGAAGTAGATGTTGCAAAAACTGAAGAAAATTTAAAAACAAATAATAAAATTGAACTTCCTCAAGCACCGCCGCCCGTAACGTTAGCTCCTACAACTGAAGTTAAGCCTACAAACGCTGATACAACTCTTCCTGCTGATGTAAAAGCCACGCAGCCCGCCCTGCCTTCTACAACCGCTAATGTGGCAACAACACCAGCACCTACGACCGCAGCTCCAAAACCTACTAGCAACCCACCGCCGCAAACTCCAAACGCAATTTCAACAAACCCTACGGATCCTACAGGTCCCAATAGCGCTAGCCCAAGTCACAACTCTGGAATTCCGAATAAACCGACACACGCAACTGCTCCCTTAGCAGCGACTACAGCTCCTCCAACAACTAAACCCCCGGTCACAGCGCCAGTTGCAACGAACACAAATAAGCCCGTTGTAACACCGACACCCGCGACGACAACAACTCAATCTTCTGCGGCGGCTACAAAGCCTACTACCGAAAAACCAGCAACCACACTTACAACTGACCCTGCGGGAACGGCAGCGGCAGTGACTCCACCAACGCCGCCCAAACCAAAGAACATTGAGTTAGTTATCGAAGCATTTGAAACCGTAGAAATCGAAATGACTCAATCAACCGGCAAAGTTGAGCGCATTAAAATGTCCCCGAGCCAAATTCAAACGTTTAAAACTGTTTCTGGTGTGAAATTAAATATCAGCAACGGTGGCGCTGTAAATCTGATCGTAAATGGTAAAGATTTAGGTGTACCTGGAGACTTAGGGAAACCGAAACGAGTCTCTTTTTAGTGAATCTTTTCTATCGGATCTTTTGGCTCTCATTGCTAGTTAAATTAGTAATAGCCTACTTTCTACCGCTACTGCCCGACGAGGCCTACTACTGGCTGTGGTCAAATCATTTACAATTAAGTTACTACGATCATCCACCAATGATCGCTTGGCTTTTTCGTTTGGGACATTTTTTAGAACCTTATGGGCACGCCATCAGGTACCCAGCCGTTATTTTTCTGCACCTATCGTTGATTACATGGAAAGAAATATTTTGCGAACTTAAGTTATCGACTGAATCTCTATATAAATTTTTAATATTAACATTGCTCGTTCCCTACCTTGGATTTGGTTCTGTCATATTAACACCCGATTTGCCTTTGATGTTTTTCTGGCCACTGAGTTTATATTTCTTCATCCGTGTAACTCAACAACCCAAATGGTCAAACTATGCTTGGCTAGGAACAAGCTTGGGTCTAGGATTTCTATCTAAATATCACATTGTCCTGTTTCTAGTGTGTGCCATTATTTATTTAACCTGCGAGAAAAAATGGAACGTTCTTCGTTGGAAGTACATCGGTTTTACGTTTATCTTTGGTCTATTGTTTTCGATGCCTGTCGTAATTTGGAATGTAAATAATAACTTTCAATCCTTTACCTTTCAACTGCAGCATGGATTAAAAGCAGATAAATGGAAATGGATCTGGCCTCTGGAATACGTCGCCGGTCAGTTCTTTATGCTTATTCCACCGCTCACTTTCTATTTTTTCAAAAACAGAAAAATTGAAAATTTAAAACCACTTTATTATTTCACTGTCGGAGTCCTTGGTTTTTTCTTGTTAACAAGTTTTAGATCGTCGGTAGAAATGAATTGGACCCTAATGGCCTTTCCCACATTTTTCGCTTTAGTGGCCGCAGTGAATATTCCTAAGCGAACAATGGCATTTATAGTTGGAGGACTCGCCACTCTGAACATAGCCTTGGTTGGATCTATGTTCTCTGGTCACTACGCTCATGGAAAAATATTTGAGCCGTTTTTCTTTGAAAGCCAAAAAAACAAGGTAGAGCAATATAAACCGCTTTACGGTATCAACTACCAAATCTCTTCGTCGTTGTGGTACTTTTCGAAAACTCCAGTATATAAAATTGAAGACGCCAGTCGTTTTGATTTTTTTGATACGTTAAAAAAAGATCATCCCATTGAAAAAACTATTTATGTATTTAAAGAAAAAACAAATGAATATCCAGATTGGGTGTACAAGTTAAAACCAAAAATGGAAATTGTAGAACAAATGGATCGGGGCTATGTTATAGAAAAACTGGAGTTTGAATGAAGGTTTTTGGCTTCCTAACATTCCTAATCATGACCTACTTCGTTTACGGGTTTTACATTTCCCAAAACGATTTGAAAGTCGTAAATCCGACTTTGAAAAAAGTGGCGGAATCCAGCTATTATGATTACAAGGGAATCATTAACGTCCACTCTGATCTGAGTATTGGCTCAAGTCCTATCAATCAAATTATTAAATCCGCAAAGAATGCCAAACTTGATTTTATGATTTTGACTGACCTAAACGAGTTTTCTGAAAAAAATCTAGTGGAAGGTTATTTTGATGAAACTCTAATCATGAGTGGCAGCAAGATCAGCTATTTGGATTCGCGATTCATGGTTGTTCCATTTCAAAAGCAAACTCTTGGTCGCAACTTGGGTGAAGCACAAGTTAAACTTGCCGATTTATTATCTCAGGATGCCAGTAGTGATTTTTTAGTTATTTTGGCCCATCCTTTTAAATCTGGATTTTCGTGGACGGGCCCCCTGCCACAAGGACTTGACGGTATCGAGCTCATTAATTTGAAAAGTCTTTCTCAGCGCGCGTTTGATTTATCAAAATTATCTCCGCTTTGGAGTCTTTTTGTTTATCCCTTTAATCCGACACTTTCATTTGTTCGATTATTTAATGAGCCGTCGGAAGAACTAACGTTGTTAGATAGTTCTCATGAATATGGAAAGTACTATGGTTTTTCTGGAGCTGAAGCATCGGCCCGTGCCGTTCCCATTGCCAATTTTCTAGTTAAGTTTCCCTCTTATCAAAAAACATTCGAAATGTTTTCTAATCATGTGTTGTTAAAATCGGAACTCACTGGAAATGTAAAGAGCGATAAATTAAAAATCCTATCCGCATTAAAGGGCGGAAATTTCTATCTCGCTTTTGATATGCTAGGCGATCCTAAAGGTTTTTCGTGTGTCCTTGAAGATCGATCAAAATCCTTTTTGATTGGATCTAAAGTTAAATTAACGAAAAATATGAAGATGAAAATTCGATTGCCACAAACGCCAAACTATTTTTTCGAAACGGTTGTCTATCGCAATGGAAGTCGCTTTGAAACCGTGAACCAAAGCGAAGCTGAAATCGAAATAAATCAACCTGGTGTTTACCGGGTTCAGGTCCGCGTGAGCCCCTATTTCCCGTTGCCAGACGCCACTAAATGGATTACTTGGATTTATACGAATCCATTCTATGTTCAGAACTAAAACGGGAGCTTGTAATGAAATTTATCGCATTTGACTTAGAAACTACTGGCACAGTACCTGGCGCTGATTCTATTGTTGAAATCGGAGCCGTCCGTTTTGATAATTTTCAAGTTGAAGCTATCTATTCAACACTTGTGAACCCTAGAAAACCTATTCCCGCAGCGGCGTCACGAGTGAATGGTATTTCAGATGCAATGGTTGCCAATATGCCTCTAATTGAAGACCTATTAGCTTCATTTGCAGAGTTTTGTGAAGATCTACCGATGGTGGCCCATAATGCGTCTTTCGATGCTCAGTTCTTAACTAGTGATATTAAAAAATTTGAAACACCAGCGCCTAAAGGTATCATTCTAGATACTTTGCCAATCGCTAGAAAAATCCTTCCTGGGTTAGCCAATTACAAACTAGGAACGTTAGTTCAACACTTAAAAATCCCAAGCTCAGAATTTCACAGAGCCGAAGCCGATGCTACCTATTGCGGAAAATTATTTATCGAATTACTAAATCGTATTTCTTCTGGCGGACAAGCTCCAAGAGTAGAAAACTTAGTCGCCTTAACAGGACGTCCAGAAGCGCGTTTCCCACAAATAATTCGTCAGCCAAAACAATTAGATTGGTTAGCTGAACTATAAAAGTTTATAAACTGAACTGAAATTTTATTCGCTAGATTGTAGCGTGTGAATGGTCGATATCTAATTTTTTGCGGCCAGAGAATCCTTCGTTGTAACCATGAAAGAAAGTGATTTTGCTTTCTGGATATTTCCAACAAAAGTAACCGCCGCCATTGTCAAAGTCACAAAGCCATAAGCCTTTTGGACGAAGACCTAATTTTTCAATTTTAGTCTGCCAAAGTTCGATATACTTGTTTACTTGCTCTTCAAGCTCAAGCGCTTTCTGATTTTTTTTATCAGGGAACGCTTCCAATTGATTGATCAACTTTTTTACTTGTCGGCTTGATTCTTCCGTTAGTCTGATAACTAGTGGAAGAAGCTCATTTGCCTCTTCTAAAGTGAACATTTTTTTTTTGTTTATA